>JBEKTG010000093.1:0-10200 GCA_049516275.1 Candidatus Acidiferrales bacterium | reverse complement strand
CGCACGGGCCACACTGCGCCGGGCGGCAGCACCAACGCCTATGCCTACGACACGTTGAACCGCTTAAGCAACCTGACGAATTCTTGGGCAGGGTCGTTTGGCTTCAGCTACGCCGCCTAGAAAATTGACTGCTTCTGTTACCAGTGTTACCGTTCCGGGCTGCAATTCATGTACTCAGGGGTTTCCGAATGTTTCCAAATGTAATTTTGATACCCCTAATAGGCTCAGTAGAAACAGCGATTTAGCCTATGGTGTAGTGATTGTGGCGAGTTTAGGCGACGAATCCCACCCTCTCCGCCAACCATTCAAACTACAGGACTTCCTGCGCTTGTCACACAGGCTGTCACACTTTTACGTCATTTCTCGCTGACTTTTCCTGCCGCCCAGTATTTGTCACTAAGGAAGAAGCGGCGTGGCCAAGACTCAGAAAGTCTCACTGATGGTGAAGTGCAAAGCAAACGGCGAGGGAAGAACCTGCCGGTTCAGGTGTAGCAAATGGACGCATCACCGCGACGGCCTCCACGATCAAGCAGTCATCGCCCTTTGGAGAAAGAGCGCCTGGAGGTACGGGCCGGAACCGCGACGACAGCTGTCGCGCTTCCGGCGTGTCCTTGGTTGTCAGGGGTGGGAGTTCAACGGAGGTTTGGTCCTGCGGCACTTGCTCGTTGGAGCGGGCGGCCCGGCGGCCGGTGAAAATTTGAATGCCTCAATCGGGGGCTATTCGGTGCTGTGTTCAGCGAATTATTGAGTGAGTCGATTACCCGCCGGCGCGCGCGCAACAAGCGCGATTTGAACGCGTTTTTGCCAAGCCCCAGCTTGCGGCTCGATTCCTCAATCGAAAGCCCCTCGACCTCGCGGAGTTGTAAAGCGGTCTGGAGTTTCGAGGGAAGCCTTTCAACCTCCGCCGCCAGGAAGCCCTCGAGTTCGGCCGCACGGCAGATCTCTTCGGGGTTGGGCCCGATGTCCGCGAATTCGCGGCCCGCTCCCCCTTCCTGATCCTCCATAACTTCATGCAGCGAAAGCGCGGCCCGGGAGTTCTGCCTGCGCCGGATCATCAGCGCCGAGTTCAGCACAATGCGCGTCAACCACGTGACGAAGGACGAACGTCCCTGAAACGATCGCAGGTGAATGTGCGCGTTGCACAAGGCGTCCTGCAGGGCATCCTCGGCGTCCTCCTTGTTGCGAAGCACCGCGAACGCGGTGCGGTAGAGCCGCGAGCTATAGGCGGCGAAGAGAGCGTTCTGCGAGTCGGACTTTCCCGCCACCGCTTGCTGTATCAATATCCATTCGGGGCTGGCGGACGAATCGGCGGCGCTCACGGCCTCCGGGGGAACTGGGGCGCTGGCAAGACCCTGTCGCAGCCTTCTATTACCGGCGATTGGGCGAGGCTGTCGCGGCCCGACCGCATTCCCGAAACTCGCCAAGGACGTTTGAAGCACGGCCATAAGTGCGATCCTCCCTCGATTGGAAATACCAAGACGGTTCTCGGTAATGCAATTCCTGCGCCGATGGGCCGGCTGCCGCCTTGGCGCCGAAACACCATGAGAGGAAAGGAGAAAGCCGGAAAAGCAAAACTCGATGAAGGCTACGCCACAGCGTCGCCGTGCCAACAGGCTGACCTTTTGCCAACCAACCGACACGCCCTGCTGCAACGCAGCCCAGGGTCCTCGGGGCAGCCGCAATCGCCGCCGTTGCTCGTCGCGAGGAGCCTAGTCGAGCGCTGTTGGATTCCTGGATTCGCGTGTCGGATTCTTGGACACTCCTGACGCTTGCCGATTTCTAACCCACGCCATCCTACGTGTCTTCAGGAAGATGCCGGTCCTCACAACAATCGTACTCTGGCAGGCCAGGTGCACTGTTTTTGGTCGGCAGGGCGCATCAGTTCAAAACTTGAGGGGGAGAAAGTTATGGGAAAAAATGGCGAGACTTCGGCCGGAACGCGCGAAACGAGAACCATCGAGCCCACCTCGGATATCGAGCATGACGGCGTTGTGGAAGTATCGAAAGAGCTCCGTCACTTGCTTGGCGACGCATTTGCACTCTACATGAAGACCAAGAATTTCCACTGGCACATGAGCGGCCGGAATTTCCGCGATTACCATCTCCTGCTTGACGAGCACGCCGACCAGATTTTCGCCATGACCGACGATATCGCTGAACGCGCCCGCAAGATCGGCGGCACAACTCTCCGCTCCATCGGTGATATTTCCCGGCATCAACGCCTCAAAGACAACAACAAGGAATCCGTAAGCCCCGGCGAAATGCTCGGCGACCTTCGAACCGACAACCGCGAACTCACGCGTTTTTTGCGCCTCACCCATGAGGTGTGCGAAAAATATAATGATGTTGCCACGGCCAGCCTGATCGAGAATTGGATCGACGAGACCGAGCGTCGCACCTGGTTTCTGTCGGAAATCGTGCGCGACCTGTAGAGACACACGTAATTGTTCGAATTGCACCCCGGAAACTCAGAACTGAGCACGAACCAAAAGGAGAACCACCAATGCCAACGATAACGACCAAAGATGGGACACGGATTTTCTACAAGGATTGGGGCAAGGGGCAGCCGGTGGTCTTCAGTCACGGTTGGCCGCTCAGCGCCGACGACTGGGACGGGCAGATGCTCTTCTTTGGCCAGCGCGGCTATCGCGTCATCGCTCACGACCGCCGGGGTCATGGCCGCTCCGCGCAGACGTGGGACGGCAACGAGATGAACACCTACGCGGACGATCTTGCGGCGCTGTTCGAAGCGCTCGACCTGAAGGACGCCATCATGGTCGGCCACTCTACCGGTGGCGGCGAGGTGGCCCGCTATCTCGGCCGCCACGGCTCCAAACGCGTCTCCAAGGCCGCGTTGATCAGTGCTGTGCCTCCGCTCATGCTGAAGACGGATAAGAATCCGACTGGCCAGCCCCTGTCGGCGTTCGACGGACTGCGTGCGGCGCTCGCCGCCAACCGGCCGCAATTCTATCGGGACATCACGCTTCCGTTTTACGGCTACAACCGCCCCGGCGCAAAGATTTCAGAAGGCATCCGCGAACACTGGTGGCTGCAGGGTATGACGGGCGGGATGAAGGCGCACTACGATTGCATCAAGGCGTTCTCGGAGACCGACTTCACCGAAGACCTGAAAAAGATAGACATCCCCGTGCTGGTGATGCACGGAGACGATGATCAGATCGTGCCGATCGTCGCCGCCGGCCCGCTATCCGCGAAAATACTAAAGAACGCGACTCTGAAAGTCTATCCCGGCTTTCCCCACGGAATGCCTGCGACCAACGCCGATCAAATTAACGCCGATCTGTTGGCCTTCTTCGCGGGCTCCGCGGCTGCGGCTGCGCGTTGATCGAATCATTCAAGAGGAAGTGCCCGTATGCACCCAGGCGTTCACAGGACGAAGCTGGTCGCGGACGAGATGGAGTATTAGTCTTACGCGCGGACTTCGTTCTGTGTACGCCCGCATCGGCTGGCAGATTATAAACATCTTGACAAACAATTGCTGAAGACTATGAAATGAGAAGGGTGCCAGTTCGTAAGTCGGAAGCGGAGGTGCTCTCCGATGCAGACGTCGCGCAGAGATTTCTTCAGGGTAGCAGCCGTCGGGGGTGTCGCCGCCACCTTTTTCGGCTTCGACCTCCGGCCCGCCTACGCTCAGCTCAAAGAATTAAAGATTGCTCGCGCTCGCGAGACGCGGTCCACATGCCCCTATTGCGCGGTCGGATGCGGCGTCCTCATTTACACGCTCGGCGACGGGGCGAAGAACGTTACGCCACAAGTGATCCACGTCGAAGGCGACCCGGATCATCCCACCAACCGTGGAACACTGTGCCCGAAAGGCTCCTCGCTCGAGCAGGATATGCTCAATCCCCGGCGGCTTACGAAGCCGCAAGTCCGGCGCCCCGGTGCGACCGAGTGGCAGGATATTTCCTGGGACGACGCGCTTGGTGAGATTGCGCAGTGGACCAAAAAGACCCGCGACGCCAGCTTTGTCGAGAAGGATGCGAACGGCCGCACCGTAAACCGGTGCGAAGGCATATCGTTCATCGGTGGCTGCACCGACACCAATGAGTTCAATTACCTGGTCGTAAAGACGATGAGGAGCCTGGGCTTGGTTTATTTAGAAAACCAAGCCCGTGTTTGACACGGCCCCACGGTCTCAAGTTTGGGACCAACGTTTGGACGCGGGGCGATGACCAATGGCTGGATCGACATCAAGAACACCGACATGATGTTGATCATGGGCGGAAATCCCGCCGAGAACCATCCCTGCGGATTCAAGTGGGCGATGGAGGCCAAGCGCAACCGCAACGCCAAACTGATTTCCGTAGACCCTCGATTCACGCGCACGTCCTCAACCGCGGACCTTTTTCTGCAAATTCGCGCTGGCACCGATATCGCATTCCTGGGCGGCTTGATCCGCTACGCCATCGAGAACAATCGCGTTGCCAAGGAATATCTCGTCAACTACACGAACGCCGCGTTCATTGTGAAAGAGGGTTTCAAACTTCCTGAGGATGGTTTGTACTCCGGGTTTGACGCTGCGTTGAGCGCGTACGACAAAACCACCTGGAATTACGAAGGAGGCGGGGCTGCCGGCGGCCAGTCGGGCGCGGCAGCGGCGTCGGGTCACGCACCCGAACCCGTGCCGGGTAAGCCGGGAGGTCCAGCGCCGCCTCCGACACTGCCGCCCAACGTGGCCTACGACCTCACGCTTCAGCACCCGCGCTGTGTCTTCCAACTGATGAAGCAGCAGTATTCCCGATATACGCCCGAGGTGGTCGAGCGGATCACGGGAATCCCCAAAGAACAATATCTGAAGGCCGTCGATCTGTTTACTTCAGTCCGCAAAGACGGCGACATGAAGAAGGTCGCAACGATCATCTACGCGGTCGGCTGGACGCAGCATACCTTCGGAACGCAAATCATTCGCACGGCAGCGATGATTCAACTTCTCTTGGGTAATGTCGGAAGAGCAGGCGGAGGCGTGAACGCGCTGCGCGGCCATTCGAATATTCAGGGCGCCACGGACATGGCCGGGCTCTACGACTCTCTTCCTGGTTATTTGAAAGGGCTGGTTCCTGACGACACGGACTTGGCTGTTTATTTGAAGCGCACCACTCCGACGTCCTCGAAGCCCTCGCCGTGGGATTCGATGAACTACTATGCGAACACTCCGAAATTCATGGTGTCGCTGCTCAAGTCGTTCTATGGCGACGCGGCGACACAGGAAAACGGATTTGCGTTCGATTACTTGCCCAAACCCGGCCAGGATTGCTCCTGGACTCACATTTGGGACGACATGTACAACGGCAAAATCAAGGGCATGATGGCTTTCGGAATGAACGGAGTGATGATCGGCCCGGACACCAGCAAAAATATTAATGCGCTAAAGAAAGCCGACTGGCTCGTGGTGGGCGAGATTTATCCGGATGAGACCAGCGAGTTCTGGCGAGCGCCGGGAATCACGGCCGACGAGCAGAAAAACATCAACACCACCGTTTACCGCCTGCCCTGCGCGGGCTTTGCCGAAAAAGACGGCAGCATGACCAACTCGGCCCGCTGGGTCACCTGGAAATATGCGGCGGTGCCGCCTCCCGGACAAGCGCGCCTCGATCAGGACATCATCGCGGAGATTTTCCTGCGCGTTCGCGATCTCTACAGGAAAAACGGCGGGAAATTTCCCGATCCGATCTTGAACCTGAGCTGGGCGTACGCGGATGCAGCCCATCCGCCGCTTTCGCAAGTGGCCATGGAGCTTAACGGAAGAGCTCTTGCCGACCTGAAAGACGATGCCACGGGCCAGGTGATCAAAGCCGGCCAGCAGCTTCCCGGATTTGCATGGCTCAAGGATGACGGCACTACGACGTGCGGCAACTGGATTTATTCCGGCATGTGGACCGAAGCCGGCGCGCAGATCCAGCGGCGCGGCACCGAAGATCCTTCGGGCATGGGCGTTTATCCCAACTGGGCGTGGAGCTGGCCGGCCAACCGGCGCGTGCTCTACAATCGCGCGTCCTGCAACACGGCCGGAACTCCGTGGGATCCCGATCGCAAGCAGATCTGGTGGAACGAAGCGTCGGGAAAATGGGTTGGCAACGATGTTCCGGACTTCAAGCCCGATTCTCATCCCAAAGATCACATGGGGCCGTTCATCATGAATCCAGAAGGCATCGGGCGATTGTTCGCTCCGATCGGAGTGCTCGCGGACGGGCCGTTTCCCGAACATTACGAACCGATCGAAAGTCCCATTAAAAATCCGTTGCATCCCGGTCAGTCCAATAACCCGCTCGTCAAGAAGTTCAACACGCCGTACGACAAATTTGGATCGCCGGAGGAATACAGCATCGTCTGCACCACCTACCGGCTGACCGAGCAGTATCACTACTGGACGAAAAATAATCCGATGAACGTCCAGTTGATCCCGGAACCGTTCGTGGAAATTCCGGTGGAGCTGGCGGACGAGAAGGGAATTCGCGGTACGGATTTGATCCACGTGATCAGCGCGCGGGGAACCTACACCGCCAAGGCGTTCGTGACGCGCCGCCTGAAGCCGATGATGATCGACGGAAAGAAGGTCTATCAGATCGGGTTGCCGATTCACCAAGGCTTCCGCGGCATTGACGAGGACGAAGGAAGAAATGCGCGGACCCCGGCGAATTTGCTGACGCCCGCGGTGACCGATCCAAATGCCCACACACCGGAATCCAAGGGCTTCCTCGTGAAAATCGAGAAGGCGTAGGGAGCGGACCATGAGCCAGGCGTCCACGGAAATCATCAGAATTTCAGGCCATGCCGGAACGGTTCCAGGCGCCGGAATGAACCGGGAATTCCAGGTCTGCAAGCTCGTGGACACCACCACCTGCATCGGATGCAAAGCATGCGAGGTGGCCTGCCTGGAGTGGAACGGTTATACGTTCAGCGAGACGAAGTTCGATAACACTTACCAGACCATGCCGGAGACGGCGTGGAACTATTGGAACCTGATCAAGTTCAACGAACATGAGCGCGACGACGGCAGCCTGATGCTGTTGATGCGCAAAGATCAGTGCATGCACTGCGAAGACCCCGGCTGCCTGGCGGCGTGCCCTGCGGATGCGGCGATCGTTCAGTATGCCAACGGAATCGTGGATTTTCAGGGGGCGAACTGCATCGGCTGCGGCTATTGCATAACGGGCTGCCCATTCAACATTCCGAAATTCAGCCCGGCGGCGCGCAAGGTTTTCAAGTGCACGCTCTGCAACGACCGCGTATCGCAGGGGCTCGAGCCGGCTTGTATCAAGGCGTGTCCCACCGGATGCCTGCATTTTGGAACGAAGTCGGAAATGAAGGAGCTGGCGGAGACGCGCGCGGAGCAGCTTCGCGACAATTCCGGATTCGCGGACGCAGGAGTGTACGACCCGCCGGGAGTCGGCGGCACCCACGTAATCTACGTTCTGCACGATGCCAAGAATCCCGAGTTGTACGGCGGGCTCCCGAAAGACCCGCATATTCCTTACTCGGTCCGCTTGTGGAAAGGGCCTCTGAAATGGCTGGGGAATGTGGCGATGATCGGCGGCCTTGTCGGGCTAGCCTGGCATTACATGCGATACGGTCCGAAGAAAGAGGAACCTATTCCGCCCGATGAGAGGCGCCAATGAGCAGCGAAGCCATTCCCCAACCCGGCGCTGCTAGCCAAAGCGGCCAATTGATCCCGCGCTACTCGCTGGGTGAACGCGCAAATCACTGGCTGGGAGCGCTCGCTTACATATATCTCTTGATCACCGGCCTGGCGTTCTGGTCGCCATATTTATATTGGATGGCTGCGGTCGCAGGCGGCGGCCCCGTTGCGCGATCCTGGCATCCCTGGTTCGGCCTGGTTTTCACGGCGTCGCTTTGCTGGACATTTAAAGAGTGGCGCCGTGATATGAAAATCGACGATAGCGATCGCGCCTGGGGGAAAGCCATTCCCGACTACATCCAGAATGAGGACGACAAGCTGCCTCCGGTCGGCCGGTTCAACTTTGGCCAGAAACTCTTCTTCTGGGGAATGTTTTATGGCGTGATTCTGCTGCTGCTGTCCGGCATTGTCTTGTGGTACACGGAAACACTTCCATGGAGCCTGCGGTATGTGCGCTACACTGCGGTCCTTCTCCATGCCAGCGTTGCGCTTATTACTATCGGACTGTTTTTGATTCACGTGTATATGAGCGCGATCCTGGAGGAAGGCAGCTTCGGATCTATGATTCACGGAACCGTCACGCGCGCCTGGGCCTGGACGTTTCATCGCACCTGGTATTACGAGGTCACTGGAAAATCCCAACCGAAACAATGACCCTCGCGGAGTGGGATCGCCGGATCCGCCGCGCCTCCGAGCTGACATCGGCCTATCCATTCGCCGCTGAAGGATTGCGATTCTATGCGCGCGTCGCAACATTTCAGAAGAGCCTCTACGCGGAAGTGCAGAAGGCCCTGGCGGATTCGCCGAAGATTCCCGCGGAGCGCCCTCTGCGAGATGAGTTCGATCTTTTCCTCCTGCTGCCGCACTTTTCCCCATTTCTAGCGGTGGTTCAGCACGTTGCTCCGGCTCCGCTTGCCCAGGCCGCCGCAGGATTGGCTCGGCAAGGGCCCGCAGGGTGGCAAAACGCGCTAGAGGATTTCTGGCATGGCGAGCTCGAACTGGTTGCTCCGGTGGGCGACGCAGAGCAGGCGCAGACGGCGGATTCGCACGGCTTCGATCGGCTGCTTGCGTGGATCTTTCTTCAGCCGTACGCCGAATATCTTGCCGCTCACCGCGAAATAGAAGCCGTGGATGGGACTCCGTCAACCTGCCCGCTTTGCGGCGCCAAGCCGATCGTCGGGGTATTGCGGCGCGAGGGCGACGGCGCGAAAAAATCGCTCATTTGCATGCTCTGCGCGCACGAATGGGCTTTTCGAAGAATTTACTGCCCGGCGTGCGGCGAAGAGCGCGAGCCTCAGATGGCTTTCTACTCGGCGCCTGAAATTGCGCATGTCCGCGCGGACGTTTGCGACACATGCCACACCTATCTGAAGTGCATCGACTTGACGAAGACCGGGCTGGCGATTCCCGTTGTCGATGAGCTGGCAACAATCCCTCTCGACTTGTGGGCGCGCGAGCACGGCTACCAGAAACTGCAAATGAACCTCTTGGGAACCTGATCCGCCAGAATGGAAAATACTACGAGGCGCTGCCTGGGAGCCGCTGGATGGACCTGAAGCGCCGTCGCGCAATCGCCGGTTTTATTCTTGCAGGCGGTGCCAGCTCGCGCATGGGCCGCGACAAGGGCCTTCTCGAACTCGGAGGCGCCCCTCTGATCCTCCATACGGCAAGATTGCTCGAATCCTTTGTTTCCGATGTGACAATTGTCGGGTCGCCGCGCCGGTACGCGGCCCTCGGGCTGTCCGCGATAGAGGATGACGCATACGCTCAAGGGCGCGACAAATCCAGGTGTGGGCCTCTGGCGGGCATCGCCACCGCTCTGGCAGCAACGACCTCACGCTGGAATTTGATGGCGGCCGTATATCGCCGCGAATGCGGTGCGCCCTTAGCGACTGCACTGGCGGGCGGCGTACGGAAGGTTTCCGACGCCATCAAGCATTGTCGCGTGGATCTTGTCTACCCGCGCGAGTGGTGCGGGATCGATCCGAGCGGGCTCATTTTGAGAAACATGAACTCACCCGGGGATTATGAAGAGGCGCAGAAATGGTGGGCGGCCAACCGCCCGCCCGCAAACGAGGATGTCACGGTGTGTCGGCGGAAGCCGAAGCGGAAACCGCGATCCGTTCCTCGCCGGCGTAGATGACGAAGCGCCGCCCTCGCAGGAAACCGACCAGTGTCAATCCCAGTTCGCGCGCCAGTTGCACCGCGAGACTCGACGGCGCGGATACCGACGCCAGCAGCGGAATGCCCGCGGTAATCGCCTTTTGCACGATCTCGAAGCCACCACGCCCGCTGACCATCAGTACGTGATCGCTGAGCGGAACGCGGCCGTTCAGGAGAGCCCAGCCGATAACCTTGTCCACGGCGTTGTGTCTGCCGATGTCTTCGCGCAAGACGAGCAACTCGCCGCCTGGCGTGAAAAGCGCCGCCGCGTGCAGCCCGCCGGTTCGGCCAAAGACAGCCTGCGCAGCGCGCAATCTAGGCGGCAACTCACACAGAATCTCGGGATCGAACAGCGATGCAGCTTCGGGACGACGCAAGCC
>JBEKTG010000092.1:0-14706 GCA_049516275.1 Candidatus Acidiferrales bacterium | reverse complement strand
ACGCGCAGCATCTTTATCGTGACTCACAATATCGAAGAAGCGGTCCAGCTCGCGGACCGTGTGATTGTCCTGGGCCGGAATCCCGCAAGGATTCGCGCGGATTTCCGCGTGGCGCTCCCGCAGCCGCGCGACCGCAAGTCTGCCTCGTTCCTGCTCTACGTCGATTACATCTACAAGGTAATGACACAGCCTGAGCTCGAGCTGGCTCCGCCCTCCGCCGCGGGCGTGGCCGCGAAAGCCCGCGCGCAGATGCTTCCCCATGCGCGGCCCGGAGGCATCACCGGTCTCGTCGAGCTGCTGATGGATCGCGGCGGCACGGAAGACATGTATCACGTCGCCGACGATCTTCATCTCGAGGTGGACGATCTTCTTCCCATCATCGAAGCCACCACCCTGCTTGGTTTTGCCAACGCCCGCGAAGGCGACGTCGAAATTACTCCGCAGGGCAAGGCGTTCGCGGAGGCCGATATCGACACCAAGAAAAATCTCTTTCGCGAGGCGGCCCTCGCCCATGCCGACCTGCTCCAGCAGATGCGCAAGACCCTCGAAAGCAAGTCCGACGGCAGCATGCCTCTGCAATTCTTCCACGATCTGCTCGACGAGCACTTCTCCGAAGCCGACACGGAAAAGCAGATCGAGACCGCGCTCAACTGGGGTCGCTACGGCGAAATTTTCACCTACGATCCGGAAACCGATCGCCTTCATCTGCATCGCACCGGCGCGCCTGAAAATTCCGCGGAAGCCCAGGCGCTGCACTGATGCCGCGTCGCCGCGAAAAGTTTTCGATCCATATTCCTTCGTGGGGCATTCACCCTGCGGGGGCAGCCTCATTTTTGCAGGATCTTCCGATCATGCTGGCGGGCCTGGCGCTTTTCTACGCCCTGCTTGCCCTCACACACCAATGGATGGCACCGGTGACCGGCCAGACCGAAATCAGCCTGTCGCCCCGGGTGTTGCCCAAATACGCGATGTTTTCCGTGCTGCGCATTGCGCTCGCCTACACGCTCAGCCTCGTCTTCGCCGTGGTCTATGGCTACGTGGCCGCCTACAACGCTAGGGCGGAGCGCTTCATGATCCCGCTGCTCGACACGCTGCAGTCCATCCCCGTGCTGAGCTTTCTGCCTGGTGTGATGATCTCGATGGTCGCGCTCTTCCCCACGCGCCAGCTGGGAATCGAGCTTGGCTCGATTCTGCTCATATTCACCGGACAGGTCTGGAACATGGCGTTTAGCTTCTATTCCTCGCTGAAAGCTATCCCCCGCGAGATGCACGAGGCGGCGCAGGTCTATCGCTGGAGCTGGTGGCAGAAGTTCTTTCAAATGGAGCTGCCTTACTCCGCAATCGGACTCATATGGAATTCGATGATGTCGGTCGCGGGAGGCTGGTTTTTCCTGATCGCCTGCGAGATGTTCGTGCTGGGGGATCGCGACCTTCGCCTGCCTGGGTTGGGCTCTTACCTCCAGACCGCCGCGAACGAAGGCAACACCCGTGCGATTTTCTGGGGGATCGCAGTGATGATTGGCGTCATCGTACTGATCGACCAGCTGATCTGGCGTCCGGTGATCGCCTGGGCGCAAAAATTCAAATTCGAGCAGGTCGAGTCCACCGACGAAGCCCACTCGCCGGTCCTCGATCTCCTGCGGCGCTCGAAGATTCTGCCGCTGATCGCTGCAGCTTCCATTCGTCCCGCGCGCGAGCGCCTCGATTTGTTTTTCGCACGCCGCCAGGCGTTCGCCGAAACGGAGCAGCCATCGAGCGGAGCCTCCAAATGGATCGTGCGCGCGATCCTCACGGCGCTATGCCTCGGCATAGCCTACTCTTTCGTTCGCATGACCGTTCTGGTCAGCTCCCTCAGCGGGGCGGAAGTCCGCGGCATTTTCGCCGGAGCCGGCGCCACATTTCTCCGCGTGGAGCTTACCCTCGTGCTTGCCGGCCTCTGGACCATCCCGGCCGGCGTGATGATCGGCCTGAATCCCCGGCTCTCCGCAATCGCCCAGCCGGTGGCGCAAGTCGCCGCGTCTGTGCCGGCCACGGCTCTCTTCCCGATCATCCTGCTCATGCTGATTCGCGCGGGCGGTGGATTGGGCATCGGCTCGATCATCCTGCTGCTCCTCGGCACGCAGTGGTACATCCTGTTCAACGTGATCGCGGGCGCCACGGCCATCCCCACCGACCTAAAGGAAGTGTGCAGCCTCTACCGCTTTCCAACCTGGGAGCGCTGGCGCACGCTGCTCTTGCCAGCGATTTTCCCGTACGTGGTCACCGGGTTCGTCACCGCGTCCGGCGGCGCCTGGAACGCGAGCATCGTCGCCGAATACTTCCGGTTCCGCGGCCAGACGTTCTCCGTCACGGGCCTCGGCGCCGTCATCAGCCGCGCCACCGACAGCGGCAATTTCGCCATGCTGCTCGGAGCCACCATCGTGATGGCTGCCATGGTCGTCATCTTCAACCGCCTGGTATGGCGCCGCCTCTACCGCCTTGCCTCCACCCGCTTCAGCTTCGAAAACTGACTGCGCCAAAGCCTTGGCGCAGTCATCCTGAGCGCAGCGAAGGATCCCTCTTTGCCGTTGCTGGCGCCCGACCCTTTGTTTTTCAAGAGTCGGTGTTTTGCTGTTGCCTGTCGCAGTCATTCTGGACGCAGCGAGGGCCGTTCTCCATCGCTCTGGTTTCGAGCGAAGAATCTCTCTTACATTTGCCGCAGATTTGATACGGAACGGCGGGTATTCTGCGTCGCGCAGGAGTGATAAGATTTGCTCTCAATGCCCACACCCATCGAACGCCAGGATTCCCGACTGATGCGAGAAATGTTCGGCCGCATCGCGCCTCGCTACGACTTCGTCACCAACATTTTCTCCTACGGTATGGACCGCCGCTGGAAGCGCCTCGGCGTCGAACGAGCTGCGCTCCCGCAGAACGCACTCGTGCTCGATTTGGCGTCCGGCACGGGCGATTTTTCGCATCTGGTGACGCAGCGCCTGCCCGGCGCCCGCGCTATTGGCGTGGATTTAACGGAGGGGATGCTGCAAGTTGCCCGCGAGCGCGGACTTAACAATAGCGTCTGCGGGGACGCCACGCGCCTGCCCTTCGCCGACGATTCCTTCGACTGCGTCTTCATCGGCTACGGCCTGCGAAATTTTCCAAGCCTCGAAAGCGCGCTGAAGGAAATCGAACGGGTTACACGCCCCGGGGGGCTGCTCGTAACGCTGGATTTCTTTTTGCCCGCGAATCGTGTCTTTCGTCGTTTGTATCTCGGCTATCTGTATGCGCAAGGCGCTCTGTGGGGCACGCTTCTCCACGGACGCCCGCGCACCTACACCTACATCCCCGATTCGCTGCAGAACTTCGTCTCGATGGATGAGTTTTCTTCCGCACTCACCCGCAGAGGCTACGCGCTGCTCGATACCCGCGCCTACATCTTCGGCGGTATCGGCCTGCACTGGGCCGTCAAGCGGTAGCGCCTGCAAAGATGGCTGCGCCAGGCATGATCACGGTGCGCTCGCGCACATCGTAGATGATGTAACTTCCCGGGCAAGCCTGGGAAAGGTGAAGAACGCGCTCCTCGGCCTGCCGAAGCCCTTGAACCCTGTCCACCCAAGCGACTGAGTTCCCGATCGTTTGCCGGTAGATGTTGTATGTAGCGTTCATGTCAGACCTGCCAGCCCTTCCGGCGGATCGCCATCGCGCCCAATCCGATAAGCCCGAATATCAGAAGAAGTCCGGAAGCAGGCTCCGTCATGCTGGTCGGGTCGGTGATCGAAGCAATGTAGTCGAGACCAAAGGAGAATCCCGCGCGCTGCGCCACATCGAATTCCAGCGTGTTCGAGCCTGTTTGGAGGTCGGAAGCCGGAATCGTGATTGTTGTTGGCGACACGCAGCCGATGCCGAAGTTCGAGCATGTCGTATACGTGTTTCCAATCGACGATGCCTCGCTCATCAGGTTGACGCCGTTGAGCAGCACCGTCGCGGAGTCGTCGGCCATTACGGTGATCGTTCCGCCCGTCGGAGTGCCGGCGATGTTGAAAGTGTCGAGGAAAGAAACGACTGTGCCGTTCGCTACGGTCACGAAACCCGGCGCCGATGTGTTTCCGGTGTTCGCAAAGGACACCCACGACGAACCCGTGAGCGCCGTCGCCCAGCCGGTGTTGGGGGAGATCGCGAGCGTCGCTCCCATGGAATTGGACTCGCCAGCATCAGCGGACGTGCCCAGGCTCGCCAGCGATATGATCGTATCCGCTTGCGCGGCTGTTACGCCAAAAAAGGAAAGAATGCAGAAGAGACTTGCTGCCACTGCTGTACGCCTTGCGGTCATGGTTGTGGCTCCCTCACGCTGAACACTACGTTGCAGTGTGAAAAGTTAAAATCAGCATGATCCCTATTCTTGATGCCGTGATTCCTGTAGACAGAAAAAGCTCGCGACACTCTGTCCTGGCTGGTTTTGAGTAAAAAGCGTCGCCAGCAGGAACCGTGCGGAACGAATTCGCCGTCCCTGTGACGACCTTAGGGCTTCCTCACGGAGGGAGACTGTCTCGAAAGAGACACTCTGCAAAATAAATTCCTGTAACGCCCTGCGGTGCCGGAGAAGCGGGGTTTGGAAGATTGGCGCGGGGATCGCGCTTCCAAGACGCACTCTGCTATGGGCGGCTAACGCCGCGCGCGCTTCAGGTAAACTATGTAGGAACGCTTTGGTGGTACAAGTGCTCCAGCCTGTGCAGCTTACAGGAAGACACAGCCAGGAGTGGCTGGGCTACTGGCAAACCACCCCAAAATAGCGAAAGGCCCATCCCCGATGAAACTCAAGTTGCCCGAAGGCTCCTTTCGCGCCTATCTCTTCGACTGCGACGGCACCATCGCCGACTCCATGCCGCTCCACTTCATCGCCTGGCAAAAGGTGCTCGGGGAGTGGAATTGCAAATTTGACGAGGAGCGCTTCTACGCCTGGGGAGGCATCCCCACAGCGGTAATCGTCGGGATGCTGAATGAGGAGCAGGGACTGCGCATGCCGGTGGAAGCCGTGGCGCGCGAGAAGGAAGAAGCGTTTTTCGATCTGCTGCCGCAGCTCAAGGCGATTCCCGAAGTCCTCGAGCATATCGAGGACCAGCACGGCCGCATCCCGTTCGCCGTTGTGTCCGGTAGCACCAGGGAATCGGTGACGGCCTCGCTGACGTCGCTCAATCTTCTGGACCGCTTCAACACGCTGGTGTGCTCGGAAGATTACAGCAGGGCCAAACCCGATCCCGAAGCCTACCTGCTGGCCGCCGCGCGCCTCAGAGTCCCGCCGGAATCCTGCCTCGTCTTCGAAGACACCAACATGGGCATCCAGGCCGCCACCGCCGCCGGCATGCCCTCGGTAAAGGTCCCCCCGCCCTGGGAGCGCAGGTCCGAAGGTTGATCTGGCCTTCTCCCCCATGCCGTTGGCTTTCGGTTGTCATCCCTGGGAGCGCCATTCTGCTGAATGGCGCTTTTGAACCCGCCAATCGGGAGATTGGCGTTCCCGGGCCATCCTGAGCCCCCGGCGCGCAAAGGGCCTCCTGTGCTTCCTCTGCCTCCGCCTTATCGGGGGGATTCGGGGGGAGCCGCCTCTGATGGGCTCACGCCGTGCAGCACGTCGTAGACGCGCTGGGCGCGGTTGCGGGGCAGTTCGGCGGCGAGTTCCTCGACGCTGAGCTGCCGCAGGCGGGCTACGCTGCCGTAGCGACGCAGCAGGCGCACCGCGGTGCGCGCGCCCACGCCCGGAATTTCCGTGAGCGATGTGCGCAGGCGCTGGCTGGAGCGGCGCTGGCGGTGAAATGTCACTGCGAAGCGGTGCGTTTCGTCGCGGATCTGCTGCATCAGGTGCAGCACCGGCGAATGGTGGTCGAGCACGACCGGCTCGTCCTCGCGTCCCAAAATGTAGAGAATCTCTTCTTTTTTCGCGATGCTGGCCATCGGCTGGTTGATGATTTCGAGCTTGTCGAGCGCCTGCGCGGCCGCGTGCAGCTGCCCGATGCCGCCATCGATCAGGATGAGGCTGGGCATCGGCCTGCCATCTTCGAGGACGCGCTTGTAGCGCCGCTCGATCGTCTCGCGCATGCTGGCAAAATCGTCGCGCAGGAGGCCGGCGGACTTTTCCGCGCCTTCCGCCATGGCCTCGCCGCGGATGATGAACTTACGGTAATCCGACTTTTTCATCCGCCCGTCTTCCCACACCACCATGGACGCCACCGTGTCGGATCCCTGGATGTGCGAAATGTCGAAGCACTCGATGCGCTTGGGCGGCTCGGGCAGGCCGAGGGCGGCTTCGAGCGATTCGGCAATCGTCTTCGCGCTGGGACGCAGCACGCGGAAGCGCTGCATGAACGATTGCTTCGCGTTCTTTTCGACCAGCTCGAGAAACGCGTACTTCTGCCCGCGCTGTGGGTGCATGATTTCGACGCGATGCCCCGCTTGCTCGCTGAAGACGTCCTGCAGCAAGTCGCAATCCTCGAAGCCGGTGGGCACGTGGATGTAGCGCGGTAGGTAGGCCGCCTCCAGATAGAGCTGCTTCAGCAGGGACGGCAGAAATTCCGCGGGATTAAATTCCTCAAGGTCCTCCCAGTAGAAATCGCGCCGGTCGACCACGCGTCCGCCGCGCAAGTGAAACAGGTTCACAGCCACCTGCGGCGGCTCGGCGTACCACGCCAGCACGTCGGTATCGTCGCCCTCGGCCGCGGCGATCTTCTGCCGCTCTTCCATTTCCTCGATGGTGCGCAGCAGGTCGCGGTAGCTTCCAGCTTCTTCGTAATGCTGCTCGTCGGACGCGCGCTGCATGCGCTCCTTGAGGCTGCGCGTCAGATCGCTGCGGCGGCCTTCGAGAAAAAGTTTCACGTCGCGCGCCGCTTCGGCGTAGCGCTCGTCGCTCACCAGCGAATCGACGCACGGCCCCAGGCAGCGGTGAATGTAATACTGCAGGCAGGGGCGCGGGTGGTTGCGCGTGAGATCGACCGTACACGACGGCACCAGGAAATGTTTGTGGATCAGGTTGACCATCTGGTACGCGAGCCGGGCGGGGAAGTAGGGACCGAAATAGATGGAGCCGTCTTTTTTCAGCCGCCGGGTGACGTAGACGCGCGGATATTTTTCGAATGCGCTGTAGCTGATGTAGGGGTAAGTCTTGTCGTCGCGCAGCAGCACGTTGAACTTTGGCTTGTGCTTCTTGATGAGGTTGTTTTCGAGAGCGAGGGCTTCCTTCTCGTTGTCGACGACGATGTACTGGATGTCGGCGATCTCGCGCACGAGGGAACCGGTCTTGGCGTCCTGCCAGTTGGATTCGAGGAAGTAGGAACGAACGCGGCTGCGCAGCGAGCGCGCTTTGCCCACGTAGAGGATCGTGCCGCCTGCGTCCTGAAACAGGTACACCCCAGGATCGAGCGGCAAACTGGCGACTTTTTCGCGAAGCTCCATGAATGCGGCGATTACCCCGGACGGCTTAGACTGCTACGCGGTTCCCTCGCAGGGAGTTCTCGCTATAATAGACGCGGATCGGTTGTCCCTGGCTATGCGACAGGGAAATGCCTGGGAGACAACTCCGATGATATCAAACGCCTTCTAAAGCGATGAGATGACCGTGCGCAAACTGCCGATCCTATCCGCGTTGCTGATACTTGCTTGGATGCTACCGGCGTGGTCCGCGCCGCAAGCGGATCAGAAGCGAAAGGATTCGCCCGATCCAAACGAATCGTCGAGCCAGGATCACAAGGCCCAGCAAGGCGATTCAGATCAGCAGACGCCCGACCAAGCCCAGCCCGATCAGAAGCCCGCCGACCAGACACCGGATCAAGCGCAGCCTGACCAGAAGAACCCCGACCAGAAGGCAGACGACAAGGATTCAGGCTGGTCGTCGTCCTCGTCCAATTCGGCCGCGGCGATCAAGACACCGCCGCAGGAGCTGCCGAAATACAACCCGCTGCCCGCCGAGCAGGACGTCGACGTGGGCACCTATTACATGCACAAGGGCGACGCCGATGCGGCGATCAGCCGCTTCGAAGATGCCATCCAGCTGAAAGCCGATTACGCCAAGCCGCGTATGCTTCTGGCGCAAATCTACGAGAAAAAGGGCGACAGGGCTAACGCGGTGAAGTACTACAAGGAATATCTGCAGGTGTACCCGCACGCCCCGGACGCGAAGAAGGTTCAGGCGAAAATCGCAAAGCTGACGACGCGATGAGCGTCGTCAGCCCGAGTGGGGCATAGCGAGCGAGAGGTCTCTCTTAGTCCGGAAAGCGTTCCAGAAACTTCATGGCGCGCGCGTAGTCCGCAAAAACCTTCTCTTCCCGCCGAAACTCCGGCGAGTGCGATTCCCTGCGGCAGCGCGCGAACTTCATCGGATGCTTCAGATGCAGCATCTCGTGATATAGCACGTACGCGACCACGTATTCGGGGATGGCGTCGCTATCGAGCTGCCGGTTGAGCAAAATCTGGCGCAGGGCCGGATCGAAGCACCCTAGCTGCGATCTCCACGCGCGTGAACTCCACCCGAGCTGTGGTCGCTCGAGGGCCTTTTCGAAATAGCGCGCGTTCAGCACGTCAAAAAGCGGCGCCAGATCGTGATGCGCGCCCGCGGGGCGGTGCTCGGTGCGTCGCGCCCGTTTCTTCCGCGCCCGCAATATCCTCTGGCGAGTCTTGCCCGCATAGGAAAACTCGCGATACTTCTCCACCAGGTCGCTCGGCGGGCGGCGCCGGTAGAGCCGCCCCAGCAGGATCGCCGCCGCCGCTTCCACCACGCCCGCCGGCGCGTCGCGCAGCACGTCCGAAAGGCGCACGTGCGCGATGTCTTCCCGCAAGCGAATGGTGTGCGTCAAATCCGTGTAAGGGTGATATTCGACGATGAAGTGCGGCGGGCGCCCCTCGCAGCCGAGGCGCGTGTAGATGCGATGAAATATACGTTCGCCGCCGGGAACCGCGCGCCTGGCGCGCTGCGGGAGCTGCTTCAAGAGGGCTTTCTCCGCACTGGGCCGGGCGTGGCCTGTTTTTCCGCGTCGTCGATGTCCGAGAGCGCGTCTTTCGTGCCTTCGATTGCGTCATCGAGCGTGTCGCGGTAGGTATCCAATTCGGGGCCGTCCTTCTGATATTTCTCAAGCGTTTCGAGGAATTCCTTATTTTTTGCGCGCATCATCTTCAGGGCTTCGCGAATGTCCATTTGCTTATCTTGCGCCACGTCGATCTGGTCGGCGGCATCGTCGACGCAGGCGGAATATCCGTTGAGCAGCGCGTTCAGGATTTCGGCGCGGCGCCGTTCGGGAACGGAGCGGTGGATTTCGTACTCGAATTTCTTCAGGCGATCCTCGGCGAACGAAATGTAGAGCTTGATGCGCAGCGCTGCCGTGTCCGCGTCGCGGATTTTGTCCGCTTCGGATTCGGAGAGATAGTCCTTCTCCTGGGGAGAGGGAAGCGGCCCGCGCGCCACGGCAACCGAAGCCAGCAGCAGCACCGCGCCAAGCAACGCGAATTGTTTACGGCAGAACATGGATGATTCCCACTCCTATTTCGGAGACGCCGTCTCCTGGGAGGGTTCGCTCCCGGGCGATTTATCCGGCTGATTCGGGAAAAGCTCGCGAATGAGGTGCCGGTTCAGCGTATCGAGATCGTTCCGCACTCGCGCAGAGAAATTTCCAGCTGCTTGTATCCTTTGGGGTGCTTCTCCGCGTTGATGTGCTCCGCATCCAATCCCTTTTCACAAGAGCCGATCTCGAAGCTGTATTCCCTCAGCACAGCGACAGCCTCGGGCATTTTGCCCGCGTCCACGTCGCGCGTAATCTCATCGAATTCGGCTTCACCGAGTTTGGGCATCATCTGCGCCCGGCGCATCGGATCAGTCTCCTGCGTGAAGCGCGCGCGGAAATCCGGAACACGGGCCTGTGCGAACGCCCAACCGGGCAGGATTCCCGCTGCGAAAAGGAGAAGCAGACAACGAAACCTTCTGGACAAAATGCTACCTCTTTTTCTCCAGCTCGCGAGTGAGCGCTCGCGCTCGCGACGACGCTTCGAAATACATGTCGTTGTTCAGGTCTTTATTCAATTCCAGAAACCTCTTGTAGGCTTCGAGCGCATTGGCCGGCTGTTCAAGTTTATCGTAGCAGGTGGCGCGCATAAACCAGCTTCCCGGTGGAAGAGATTCCCGCTTGGACAGCAGATCGATGCCTTCGAGCGACGCGGGATAGTTCTTGTTCAGATATTGCGCGAGCACGAGGTCCTTCAGCACGTCGTCCGAAGCCGTGTCCATTTTAAACGCCGCGATCAGCTCGCGCACGGCATTCGGATAATCCTTGTTTTCGAGGTACACATGTCCGAGGCGCGCCGGGAGAACCGGGTCCTTCGGCGCCAGGGCCTCCGCCTTCTGCAGCACCGGCACGGCATCGGCGTAGCGCTTCTTCTCGAAGTAAATCTGCGAACGCAGCTTCAGCGCGCGTAGCCCTTCCGGCGCAAAGGTTGCCGCTTTGTCGAGCTCCGCCAGAGCATCCTCGTACTTCGCCATGTCCACCAGAGCCGACGCGCGCGCCACACGGGCGGCCGCATCGTTTGGCTGCAGCTCAAGATACTTTTCCAGCGCGTCAACTCCTTCATCGCGGCGGTTCTGCAGGAGAAGACTTTGCGCCAGTCCCAGACGGACGGCGGCATTGTCCGGGCGCATATCCGCGGCGGCGCGAAATTCAGGTTCCGCTTCGCCGGCATGCCCCGCATTCAGGAGTACGCTGGCCAGAGCGAAGCGGATGTCAAAATTAGTCCCGTCCAAGGTCTCCGCCGCCTGATATTGAGCGATCGCCTCGGACAACTGGTGGGTCTTTTCCAGAGCCACGCCGAGCAGGAATTTCGGCCCGGGTTGGTTAGGCGCGAGTTCCACCGCCTTCTGCAGGGGAGCCACGGCGGCGGCCGGATCGGTATCCACTAGCGTCAGCCCCAGATTTAGATATGCCGGGCCCATTTTGGGGTCGAGCGCAATGGCCTTTTCGTATTCGCTTTTGGCGTCCGTCAGTTTTTGCAGGGACATCCATGCATACCCGAGGTTGAAATGGATGAGCGCGTCGTCGGGCTTTTTGGCGAGGTAATCCTGGTAGTTCTGTGCCGCGGCCTGAAAATCTTTGCGCTCCATCGCGGCCTGAGCTACGGTGAGCAGGTTACTCAAGGCAATTTCAGCGGGGTCAGCGGGGATGTGTTTTTTGCTGGCGGTTTGCGCCGAGGACCGGGGCGCGACTGCCACCGCGCCGACTAGCGCGCAGCAGGCCAGTGCTGTGAGGCAAAGTTTCATGTGCGCTCACGCTTTCGAGGGTGTGCGTTCCTTACCGTTTGCTGCTGCAGGCTGCGGAAGACTCGCGTGACGGTCTCCATTGCGCGGTTCGAGCACGGGCGCGAGATATTTGCCGGTCAGCGACTGCGAATTGCGCGCCACCTGCTCAGGAGTTCCCGCCGCCACCACGCGTCCGCCCGCGTCGCCCCCTTCAGGGCCGAGGTCGATAATCCAGTCGGCGGATTTGATCACGTCCAGGTTGTGCTCGATGATCAGCACGGAAGCGCCACCATCCATCAGTTTCCGGAACGCCGTCAGCAGCTTCTGGATATCGTCGAAGTGCAAGCCCGTGGTGGGCTCGTCGAAGATATACAGCACGCCCTTATTTTCCTGCCGCGTAAGATGCGCGGCAAGTTTCAAGCGTTGCGCCTCGCCTCCCGAAAGCGTGGTGGCGGATTGCCCAAGGCGCAGGTAGCCTAGGCCTACCTCTTCCAGCACGCGCAGGCGGGAAGTGACCTTCGGATACGGCGCGAAGAAGGTGAGCGCCTCGCGCACCGTCATCTGCAGCACGTCGTGAACGTTTTTTTCCTTGTAGCGAACATCGAGCACGCTGCTCTTGTAGCGCGTGCCGCGGCATTCCTCGCAAATGAGTTCGACATCGGCCAGGAAGCGCATCTCCACGGTGACGGTTCCGTCGCCCTGGCAAGCCTCGCACCGGCCGCCGGGGATATTGAACGAGAAATGCCCGGGCGCGAGACCTCGCTTCCTCGCTTCCGGGGTTGCCGCGAATACCTCGCGGATGGGGTCGAATGCCTTCATGTACGTCGCCGGATTCGACCGTGGCGTTCGGCCGATGGGCGATTGATCGATCATCTCTACGCCATTCAATCCCGCGTCGCCTTCGATGCGCTCGCAGCATTCTTTCCAGTTGCCGCCGGTGCGGCGCGCCTGGAGCGCTTTATACAGCACGTCGTACACGAGCGTCGATTTCCCCGAGCCGGACACGCCGGTGACCGCCACCAGCAGTCCGAGCGGGATCATCAGGTCGATATTCTTGAGATTGTGGCTGCGGGCGCCGTAAATGCGCAGGAATTTGCCTTGCGGTTTCCTGCGCCGCGCGGGGACGGGGATGCGCAGATCGCCGCGAAGATATCGGCCGGTGAGCGAGCGCGGGTCGGCCAGCATCTGGTCGCGCGTGCCGGCGAAGATCAGGTTGCCGCCATGTTCGCCGGCTCCCGGACCGAGATCGAGAATGTTATCCGCGGCGAGCATCGTATCGGGATCGTGCTCCACCACCAGCAGCGTATTGCCGAGGTCGCGCAGGCCCTTCAGGATTTGAATCAGCCGGTTGGTGTCGCGCGGATGCAGGCCGATCGATGGCTCATCGAGCACGTACAGAGCGCCCACCAAGTTCGAGCCGAGCGACGTGGCTAATTGAATGCGCTGCGTCTCGCCGCCGGAAAGCGTGGAGGTGAGGCGGTCGAGGGTAAGGTAGTCGAGCCCTACTTCGTCGAGGAAGCGGAGGCGCTGCTGAATCTCCTCCAGCACTTTTTCGGCAATGGTCGTCTCGGAGGGGCTCAGCTGCAGGTTCTCGAAGAACGGCCGGGCCTCCTTCACGGTCATCTGGCAGACTTCGGTGATCGAGCGCCCCGCAATTTTCACAGCGCGAGCCTCGACGCGGAGACGCGTGCCGTTGCATTCCGGGCATGTGGCATATCCTCGATAGCGGCTCAGGAAAACGCGCACGTGCAGCTTGTATTTTTTTCGCTCCAGCCACGCGAAAAAGCCTTTCACACCGACGAAGTCCTCTTTGCGGTCGCCCTCGATGATGGCTTCGCGCTGCGCGGCGGTGAGATCGCGAAAAGGCACGTCGAGAGGAATGCCTTTCACCTTCGCGAAGCGGCGCGTCTCGATCACCAGCTGGCGGAAGCGGGGCTTCGTCCATGGCTCGATGGCGCCGTCGTTGAGCGACTTGCCCTTATCCGGAATCACGCGGTCGAGATCGAAATCGATGGTATTGCCGAATCCCTGGCAGCGCGGGCAGGCGCCATAGGGGTTGTTGAAGGAGAAAAGCCGCGGCTCGGGCTCCTGGTAGAGCGTCCCGCACTTGCGGCAGGCGAAGCGCTCGCTGAAGGTGAGGCGTTCACCCGGCATGCCGGTGGATGAATCGGGGACGAATTCAAGAATGGCTTCGCCGCGCCCCTCGCGGTAGCAAATCTCGATGGAATCCACGAGGCGCGAGCGAATATCGGGAGCGAGCGCGAGACGGTCTACCAGCACGTACACCGGCTTGGTGAAATCGACGTCGAGCAGTTCCTCGGGCGTCGAGAACTCGAATACGCGCCCCGATTGGTAAATCCGGTTGAATCCGCGCTTTCGCAGGCTGATGAGGGCTTCGCGCGCCGCGTCCGTATTCGGCTTGGGTGCTTTGCGGCTGCGCGCCGCGACAGGCTCCGCGTGCGTGCCTGCGGCGATTGGCGCGGCGTCCGGCGTGAGATTCAGCTGGTACAGCACGTAGAAGCGTCGCCCCTGCGGCAGCGCCATCACTTTGGCGGCAATTTCGTCGAGCGTATCCTTGCGGACCTCTTCGCCGTCGTTGACGCAGAAGGTGTGCCCCACGCGCGCGTAAAGCAGTCGCAGGTAATCGTAAATCTCGGTGGCGGTGGCGACGGTGGACCGCGGGTTGCGCGTGGAATTCTTCTGGCGGATGGAGATTGCCGGGGCGATGCCGGTGATTTCGTCCACGTCGGGCTTCTCGATGCGTTCGAGAAACTGCCGCGCATACGCCGAAAGCGACTCGATGTAGCGCCGCTGCCCCTCGGCATAAAGCGTGTCAAACGCCAGGCTCGATTTGCCCGAGCCCGAAACACCGGTCACAACCGTGATCGCGTTGTGCGGGATCGTAAAGCTGATGTTCTTCAGGTTGTGGACACGCGCGCCCCGGACCTGGATCGCCTCTTCGCTGTCGGCCACGTCGCGCCCCGCCCTCTTGGGCGGTTTGCTCCCCGGGGCGGGATTGCCAGGCACGGTCTTCTCAGTGGGTTCCAATGGCATGTGCGTAAACGTAAAATTATACGCCGCCGCACAAGCCGCTTCAAATCGACGCCTGGAAAGCGATTACCGCGGCTAGGAGATGCGCGACGTTTACTTTAGAATCGGTTCGCCAAGGGCCCATTGTGAACAATGGTGAACAACTCACATTTTGAACGCGTGATTTGGATTGTGCTCGATAGCGTGGGCATTGGGGAGCTTCCCGATGCTTCCGATTACGGCGACGTGGGCCGCGACACGCTGGGGCACATTGCGCGATCGCGCCCGCTGAAGCTGCCGAATCTCGTGCGGCTCGGGTTGGCGAACATCAAGCCGCTCGCCCATCTTGCACCGCCCGCGCAGCCAGCTGGCAGCTATGGCAAGGGCGTAACGGTTTCTCCCGGCAAGGACACGACTACCGGGCACTGGGAAATGGC
>JBEKTG010000091.1:0-12517 GCA_049516275.1 Candidatus Acidiferrales bacterium | reverse complement strand
GCCCTAGCGGACCGCAACAAGCGCCTACTGAATTACAAGCGCATCAGCGGCTATCTAGTTTGGGAGCGCGATTTCCCGCACACCGCGTCGATGAAAGTGAAGCGCCTCGAATTGGCTGAACAGATTCGCCAAACAACCGGACGCGAAGCCGTGGTGCCGCTGTGATATTGATCCCGCACTCCTCCGCAAGGACCGCCCGCCGGTGAAGCCCCGCTTCCTCGCAATCGTGAATCCCGCCGCCGGAGGCGGCCGCTGCGGCCGGCTGGCCCCAGCCGCCCTGGAACGCCTGCGCGCAGCCGGCATCGATATCGACGTAGCCAACACCACTCGCGCGGGCGAAGCAACCGCGCTAGCCCGCGCTGCCTATTCTCGCGGAATCCGTAATTTTCTCGCGGTTGGCGGCGACGGCACGTCCTACGAAATCATCAACGGCCTTTTCCCGGAAGCCGAGACAAGTGGCCGTCCGACGCTGGCCTTCCTGCCTCTCGGAACCGGAAACTCATTTCTGCGCGACTTCACCTCCAGCGGCGTCGAGCACACCATCGATGCTCTCAAGGAAAATCGCCGCCGCTCCTGCGACGTGATTCGCCTCCGCCACGCCGAAGGCGAGCTTTACTTTTTAAACCTCCTAAGCCTAGGTTTTCCCGCCGACGTGGGCGAACTCACCAATCGCCGCTTCAAACGCTGGGGTGAGCTCGGCTACATTCTCGGAGTCTTCACGCGCCTTATCGGAATGAAGCACGCGGCCTTCCCTCATCGCGTCGATAGCGCGAGCGAATGGGACCGGCGCCCCTGCCTCTTCCTCACCTTCAGCAACAGCAAATTCACCGGCGGCAAAATGATGATTGCGCCGAAAGCCGACGCCACCGATGGACTCATCGAATATGTTCGCTGGTCGCCCGTAGGACGCCTAAGGCTCCTCGCGCTTTTCCCGCGCCTCTTCACCGGCACCCACATCGATCATCCCCTGGCCAGTCGAGCCGCAACGCGCCGCGCGGAAATCGATCTCGAAGCGCCGGTGAACGCCATGGTCGACGGAGAAGTCCTGCGCCTGTGGCCCAGGTCCATCGAAATCCTCCCGGGCGCGCTGGACGTGGCCGTATGAGGAAAGCGTGGCTCGCGCTCCGCTCGATCCTGCTATGGACGATCAGCGGAATCCATTTCGCCGTGGTCTGCCTCTTCCTCATCGTTCTTGCGGCCTTCGTCGACCCGCGAAAGAACGACTGGCCCCAGCGACTCTTCTTCCGCAACATTCTTCGCCTCGCAGGAGCGCACCTGGAGGTCCATCGTGCCCCGGGCTTTGACCCCGCTCGCACGTGCATCTTCATATCCAACCACATCAACATCTTCGATCCCTTCGTAGTTTATTCGGCCATCCCGCAATTCCTGCGCGGCTTCGAGCTCGAATCCCATTTCAAAATCCCCGTTTACGGCTGGATGATGGGCCGCTTCGGCAACATCGCCGTTCCCGACGCGCCCAGCCGCGAAAGCCTGGAAATCATGACCCGCCGCGCCAAGGCCGCGCTCGATAAGGACATCAGCCTGATCGCTTTTGCGGAGGGTTCACGCACCCGGACGGGCCACGTGCAGCCCTTCAGGAAGGGGATCTTCAACCTGGCCCAGAAATTCGGAGTGCCGATCGTGCCGGTAAGCATCGTCGGATCGTTCGAATTCTTTCAGACCGGCAACTGGCTACTCTACCCCGGGAAAATCAAGGTCTATCTGCACGATGTGATTGACACATCCAAGGTCGGACGCGGCGAGGTGGACGCCCTGCGCCAGCGTGTGCAGGATATAGTTGCGCAACCGGTGGAGGAATCCCTGAAGAATTGAAACCGTCGGGGAGTTTCTTAATTTAAGAGACGCTCGCGTCGGGAAGCGAACGCCCAGCTCGAAGCTCCTGCCACGTATAAACCACGCGGTGAACCACGGTAATCGTCGAGATCGTGGCCACCACCCAAAGCACTTGCGCCATGCGGTTGAAGGCCCCGCCAAGAATCAGCAGCACCAACCTTTCCGGCCGCTCCATGAATCCCACCTTGCACGATGGAATCAGCGATTCCGCCCGCGCTCGCGAGTAGCTCACCATAAAAGAACTCGCCATCGCCACTGCGGCAAGCGTCATATAAAAGGGCCGCCCGGCCAGCGTGTAATAAACCACCAGCCCCATGTAGAGGGCCAGGTCCGAGTAGCGGTCCAGCGTGGAATCAAGAAACGCGCCAAACGCGGTCACGCGTCCAACGCGGCGCGCCACTTGCCCGTCCGCCATGTCCAAAAATCCCGCGAGAAAAAGCACCACCGCCGCCTGCCCGAACCGACCGTACGCAAAAAGGATAGCGGCCCACGTATTCACCGCCAGCCCCAGAAACGTAAACATGTTCGGAGTCACGCCGGTAGCGGCCAGCCCACTCACCACGTGCCGCAGCAGCCATCCGGCGCCTTCGCCGATCCAGTACGTGACGGGACGGTTCGACTCTTGCTTATCCGTTTCCATTGCACAAGAGCATACAACGGAAACTCCCAAGCCGGTATCCGCCTTTCGCTAACAATTTGCCCGGTTCCGCGTCCTTCTGGCTGCATTTGGGTAGGTAAATGCAAATACAGTGGGGCGAACAGATTGTGATCCCTTGACGCGCCGGAGTGCGGACGATACGCTGAATTTAGTTCTGTGGAGTTAAGCTAAGGCCGCGCCACAAGTAGACCCAAGCCGAGGTTGGCACAGCAGCCCCCTGACGATGCCTGAGGCCGGCGAAGTAGAATCCATCCCATCCCTGCTTGGGGACACCCTCAAACGGCAAGTCTTTGCCGTGCAGGACTATGCGCTGCTGGTGATGCAGTGCGTCGCGAACGTCTTCACTCCTCCGCAGTATTGGGGCGATACCCTTGCGCAGATGGACCAGATCGGCGTGGGCTCTCTTCCCATCGTGGTGATCACATCGTTCTTCATTGGCGGGGTGATGGTGCTGCAGACCGCCGGGCAGTTCCAGCGTTTCGGCGAAACCGCGCTCACAGGAGACGCGGTTTCGCTCTCGCTGGTTCGCGAGCTGGGCCCGGCCATCACAGCGCTCCTGGTTGCCGGTCGCAACGCCTCGGGGATCGCCTCGGAACTGGGGTCGATGGTGGTCACCGAGCAGGTGGACGCAATGCGCGCCCTGGGAACCGATCCCATCCGCAAGCTGGTGACGCCGCGCATGATCGCCATGGTGACGATGCTCCCGCTGCTCGTCGCCGTCGCGGATTTCGTCGGACTGGTCGGCGGCTTCATCGTGGCGTATTTCACTCTGCGCCTGGGCGCCGTTCAATTCTGGACGCGCGCCGTGGATGCGCTGGAGGGTGGCGATCTGGTGCAGGGCATGGCCAAGCCGGTGATTTTCGGCTTTCTGATTTCGACCATTGCTTGTTTTCAGGGCCTGCGGGTGAAGGGAGGCACGCAGGGCGTGGGCCGCGCGACCACTTCGGCAGTGGTCATTTCGTCGGTGATGGTGTTGGTTTTCGATTTTTTCCTCGCCAAGGTGCTTCTTTTCATCTTTGGAAAGGCCGGATGATTCTTTCGAGTTTTCTGCAGGCAAAATTGACCGAAGCTTCTCCGCATCGCGGGGAAATGCCTCTATAATCTTCCATATGACCTACCTCTCTCGCCCGGCGCCTGAAGAGGGAATCCCCAAGACCGTTCCGGGCGAGCCGCTGATCGCTTTCAAGGACGTTCGGATCGGCTTCGATGAAGGCGACGTGCTGCAAGGCATCTCCTTCGAAGTGTGGCCGGGCGAAACCAAAGTGCTGCTGGGCGAAAGCGGCTCCGGCAAGACCCTGATCATGAAGATGGCGGCGGGGCTGCTTCGTCCCGACGAGGGACGCATCTGGGTGATGGGCCACGAACTCAGCGAAATGAAGGAGCAGGACCTGCTCGATTTTCGCCGCCATGTCGGATTCGTGTTTCAGGAAGGCGCGCTGTTCGATTCGCTCACGGTTGCGGAGAACGTCGCTTTTCGACTGCGCGAAGAAAGCGTGGCGGAAGACGAGATTGAGACTCGGGTGCGGGAGGCCTTGCGCTTTGTGGAGCTGGAAGCGACCGTCGATCAGTACCCGGGGGAATTATCCGGCGGCATGCGGCGGCGGGTTTCCATTGCCCGGGCCCTGGTCGACCGGCCTCCGCTTGTTTTCTACGATTCGCCGACCGCGGGACTTGACCCGGTAACATCCCAGACGATCATTATGCTGGTACTGCGAGGGCGCGACCTGCAGGGCGTGACGTCGCTGCTTGCCACCCACCGCGTGCAGGATGCTTTCGGTCTGGCGGCTTTTCGTCTGGAGCCATCCAGCGGGCGCTTGGTGCGGGTGAATTTCGATGGTCAGAGCCCGGTGCAGGGCGGGGCGAAACAGCTTGCGGCTCCTGCGGCTCCTGCGACCGTGGTGGCGAGCGCGCCCACCAATGTGCTGGTACTGCGCGGGGGCCGCGTGTATTTCGAAGGCCATGCGGCCGAGATGCTGCACTCGTCCGATGAGTACCTGAAAAAGTTTCTGGCATCCGCAGAATAGAGTTGGAACTGAGGAGGGAAGGCGATGGCGCAACGCAAACAATTGAGCTGGGCGGAACTTCGGGTGGGTCTCTTCGTGCTCGCGGGGCTCTTTATCCTGGCGCTGGGGACTTTCTATGTCACCGGCGCCGGCATACTCGGGCCCAAGTACCGGCTGACGACTTACTTGCCGGAGGTCGAGGGACTCGAGACCGGCGCGCCCGTGCGCCTCGATGGCGTGGCTATCGGCAACGTGCAATCGATCGCGCTCACGCCGCACCCGCAGGATCAGCAGCACAACATCACGCTCGTTCTGCGTATCGATAAAAAGTATCAGAACGACATACGCACGGATTCGAGCGCGAGCCTGATCACCGAAGGGTTGCTGGGCAATCGCTACGTGACCATTTCACGCGGGTTGACCGGGTCGGTGATTCCCCCCAACGGCGTGGTGCCGGGCAAGGAAGAGGCCGCGATGAAGCAGATGGTCGAACGCGGCGCGGACCTGATGCAGAACCTCGGGGCGCTTTCCGATGACCTGCGCGGGATCGTGGACGACGTCCACAAGGGCCATGGCACACTCGGGAAACTCATGAACGACCCGTCGCTGTATAACCACCTGGATGCGACGGCGGGGAAAATGGACGCGCTGGTTACATCGATCCAGGATGGAAAGGGCACGATGGGAAAGCTCGTCGCCTCGGATGAGATTTATAGCAAGACCGCTACAGCAGTCGATCACGTGAACAACGTGCTGGGCGCGGTCGAACAGCAGAAGGGCACAATGGGCAAGCTGGTCTACGACCCCGGCTTCTATAACAGCGCCAAAAGCCTGACGGACAAGGGGAACACTCTTCTCGACGGGGTGAATGAAGGGAAGGGAAGCCTGGGCAAGCTGGTCCACGATGAAGCGCTCTACACGAATCTGAAAGATGCCTCTGCCAATGTGCGCGACGCCACGGGGAAACTGAATTCCAACCAGGGAACGCTCGGGAAAATGTTCAACGATCCGGCGTTTTACGACAATTTCACGGGGCTCGCCGGGGACATGCGATTGATGGTCAGCGATTTTCGTCAGAACCCCAAAAAGTTCCTGCACGTGAAGCTGGGGATATTCTGACGGAATCAACGCGTCGCTCTGCCTGGGCCGCCTGGGCTTTATTCGGGCCGGACGGGGGAGAGGTCGAGCGCAATTTCACGGATGCGGCGCAGATCGAGTTTTCCGGTGCCGAGGAACGGCAATTCTTCCACGAGGAAGAATTGATTCGGGCGGGGCATCCAGAGATTGGGCAGCCCCGCTTGCGAGAGCTTTTCCAGCGTGGCTTGCAATGCTTCGGGATCGAGGGTATGCAGCACCACGAGCCGTTCGCCCTTTTTCCCGTCGGGAGCCCCGGTTACGGCGAAGCATTGCTCCGTTACGCCCGCGAGCTCATGCAGTTGTTCTTCGATTTTGATGTGCGGCACCATCTCGCCGCCGATCTTGCTGAAGCGGCTTAAGCGGTCGGTGATGGCGAGGAAGCCGTCTTCGTCCTGGCAGGCGATATCGCCGGTGATGTACCAGCCATCGCGCAACACCTCGGAAGTTTTCTCCGGTTTGTCCAGATAGCCTTTCATGACGTTTGGGCCCCGCACCAGGAGAAGTCCTGGCGTGCCGACGGGAAGAGCCTCGTGTGTGTCGGGATCGACGATGCGCACGCTGACCCCCGGCAACGGACGCCCGATATGCCCGCGCTTGCCGCCCACCTGGTGGAATCCCGGCGCTCGAAAGTCGCGCGTGTTCACCGCAACCACCGGGGAACATTCCGTGGCGCCGTAACCCTCCAAAGGGCGGATGCCGAAGCGGTCCTCGAAAGCAGTTGCCAAACGTTCGGGCAATTTTTCGGCGCCCGCGACGACAAAGCGGAGGCTGCCGAAATCTTCAGGGCTGCAGCGCGCCGTGTATTTCTGAAGGAACGTAGGGGTCGCCAGCAAAAACGTCACGCGGTAGTCGCGGATAAGGTCCCCGACGGCGCCCAAGTCGAGCGGGCTGGGGTGGTACACCACGCTGATCCCGAGCACGGCCGGGAGCCAGAGAGTTACGGTGAAGCCGAAGGAATGGAAGAACGGCAGTACGCCCAGAATGCAGTCTTTCTTATCGAATTGGAATGTCTGGCCGGCCTGCTCGATATTGGACGCGATGTTGTAGTGCGTCAGCATCACGCCCTTGGGGTCGCCGGTGCTGCCGCTGGAGAAGATGACGGTGGCGAGGTCGTCGATGGCCTTTCTCTTGCCTCCCGCGAGCGCCCGCTCCAGCAACCTGCCTGGGAGAAACCATAGCAGCAGCGCGATGGTTTTCTCGCGGAGCGTGGGCGAGGCGGCGGCTTCTTCGAGCAGGATCGTTGTACCCGGTACCTTCAGCGGAACGTGGTCGAGGAGGGCCTTGGTGGTGATCACCGTTTCCAGCTTGCACTGCGCGGCGCAGGAGGCGAGCGAATCGTCCGATGCCAGGTAATTCAGATTCACCGGGATTTTTCCCGCGAGCATCGCCGCGAAATTCACCTGTGCGGCCGGGACCGAGGGCGGCAGCAGGATGCCCACCATTTCCTGGCCGGCCCATGCGCCCCGCAGTCGCCGCGCGAGAAAGATCGCGCTGAGAAGCACGCCGGCCCACTTGGTGCGCGGGCGGCGCTTGTCCGCCATGGCAAAGCGGTAGGGCGACCGGTGCGCCGTGCGGATGAGGCTGCGATGCAGCGTGCGCATGCGGCTCTTGTGATGGACCCAGGCATCCGTCTGCAATTGCTGCACGGCTTCGCGCACCTCGAAACTTGCGGCGGTGGATGGCAACGGCTTGCCAAAACTGACGGTGACGGGGTAGGGAATCGCGCGCGGCATCTTCCAGAGAAACCGCCCGCGCTCGAAGCTGAAGATGCTGCCCCACACGCCGTCGAGATTCACGGGCACGATGGGCGCGTCGACGCCCTTCATGATCCGTTCCATCCCGCGCCGGAAGGGAAGCAGCTGGCCGATGCGGGTAATCTGCCCTTCGGCAAAGATGCAGACCACTTCGCCGGAGCGAATCGTGTCGCTGGCTTGATGGATCGAGCGCAGCATCTCGCGCGGGCGGAGTTCGGACGAAATAGGAATCGCGCGGATGAGCTTTGCGAACGGCTTGACGAAAGGCAGGTCGTAAATGTCTTTGAAGATGAGGAAGCGAATCGGTCGATCGGTCGAGGCGATCAGCAGGAGCGCGTCGACGAACGACATGTGGTTGGCCACAAAAAGCGCGCCGCCGGTTTCGGGAATGTTGTCGCGGCCTTCCACCCGGATGCGGTAAACCGAGTGCGTCGCGATCCACAGCACAAGCCGAACCAGGGAATCGGGGAGCAGAATCACGATATAAGCGGCGGCGCCGAGAGTCAGGAGCGAAGTGATCAGGAACACGCGCGCGGGATTCGGGTGCCCCAGGTAGATCATGGCATATTGCACGATCGGCTGTAGCGCGATTCCCACGAAAGAGAGTAGATTCGCCGCCGCGATCACCGCGCCCTTGCGGTCCGGCGGCGGCCGGTGCTGGATGAGCGCGTTGATCGGCACCGCGAAGAATCCCGCGAAGAATCCGAGGATAGCGAGATGCACGGCCACCGAAGCGAAAGACAATCCCGTGCGCGAAAGGAGGGCTGTCGTAATGGTGATTCCTATCGCGCCCAGCGGGATCAGCCCGTATTCGATCTTTCCTCCGGAGAGGTAGCCTGCCAGGAAGCTCCCCAATCCGATTCCCATCGACGACGCCACCAAAAGGCGGCTCGCCGATGACTCCGACACGTGAAGAACATCCGTGCCGTAGAGCACCACGTTGATCAGCAGCAGCGATCCCAGAAACCAGAAATAGACATTTCCGGTGACTGCGAGCGAGAGCACGCGATCCTTCCGGATTTCCGCAATTTGCGAAAGGAGGTCGCCCAGAGGATTCCAGCGGAAGTGTGCGTCCGGCTTGGCGGCGGGCACCCGCGATATTCCAAAGCTCGTGGCGAGTCCCACGAGGGCCAGGCCCAGAAGAATAATCCCCGACACATATTCACGTCCGGGGAAGATTCCTGAGAAAATGCCCGCCGCGATGGTCCCCAGGATGATGGCCATGAACGTCCCGAGTTCGAGCACGCCGTTGCCCCAGGAGAGGCGGTTTTCCGGCAGGAGCTCCGGCAGCAATCCGTATTTCGAGGGCGCGAATACGGCGGCTTGCGAGCTCATCAGAAATCCGGCGGCGCACTGGATCACCAGGCTGTGCATCCAGAGACCCGCCAGCGCGGCCAGCACCACCACTATTTCGAAGTATTTCGTTCCGATAACGACGGTGCGCTTGCTGTAGCGGTCGGCAAGGTACCCGCCCAGCATCGAAAACAAAATAAACGGGACTGAAAACAGCAGGGGAATCACGAGGACAAAGAGACGGTCGCGCTGCAGTTGCGGCAGACCAAGCCCAAGGATAAGAAAGCTAACGATCCACTTGAGCGCGTTGTCGCTGAAGCCTCCCTGGAATTGGGTGGCGATGAGGCTCCAGAAGCCCAGCCTCCACGGGCGCGCCTCGACAGAAGTGTCCGCGAGCTGATGATCAGGCATTTCCGGGTGTGCGCGCTATACTTACGCCGAACATGATGGCTCGCGGAGAAGTCTACTTTATTTCGGGGGACGATTGAACCAGCGCAATCCTTGGGAAAAGTTTCATCAGAGGCCAAGCGTCCGGCGAAAAAAAAGGTGCTGCCGTCATTCTCAGCGCCGTTCTTGCGCGAAGAGGGACGATCGAAGGACCGTTCTCCGCCTAGGTTGCCGCGTGGTTTTTAGGCGAGGACGCGGAGTGTTGGCGGCTCCACACGTCCGACTGCGCGCGCGGGAGTTTCAATCGCCGGCAACGGAGTCTCGCGTTTCGTGTATTTTGTGGAGACGTAATCGTTCAACAGTGTCTGAAACGCGAGTGACAGCTCTTCGTACGTGCCTTCGAGCGTGGTGAATTTCTGGCCGTCGATATAAACAGGACAGCGCGGCGCTTCGCCCGTGCCTGGCAGGCTGATACCTATGTTGGACGCCTTCGACTCGCCGGGGCCGTTGACGATGCAGCCCATCACGGCGAGCTTCAGTTCCTCAACGCCCTCGTAATAGCGCTTCCATTCCGGCATTTTGTCCCGGATGTAACCCTGCACGCTTTCGGCCAGCTCCTGGAACGTGGTGCTCGTGGTGCGGCCGCAGCCGGGGCACGCGGTGACGCTCGGCGCAAACGTACGCAGCCCGAGTGATTGCAGAAGTTCGCACGCGGCGTACACTTCATCCCGCCGGTCGCCCCCTGGACGCGGGGTGAGCGACACGCGGATCGTATCGCCTATGCCTTCGTTCAGCAAAATTCCCATCGACGCGGATGACCACACGAGTCCCTTGGCGCCCATGCCGGCTTCGGTGAGCCCGAGGTGCAAGGGTTGATCGGTCTTGCAGGCGAGGTCGCGGTAGATATCGATCAGATCGCGCGGGCGCGAAACCTTGCAGGAAATGATGATCTGGTTCTTGCGCAGTCCCGATTCCAGCGCAAGTTCGGTCGACTGGATGCCGGAAAGCACCATGCACTCGTTGATGATCTCTTCGGAAGTCTTGCCGAGGTCATGGTCGGTATTCTCCTGCATTTTCTGCATGACCAATTCCTGGTTCAGCGAGCCGCCGTTGACTCCGATGCGCACCGGCTTGCCGTTATCGCGCGCCACCTTGCAGATGGTGGCAAACTGCTCGTCGCGGCGCTGGCCGTGGCCGACGTTGCCGGGATTGATGCGGTATTTATCGAGCGCGCGGGCGCAGTCGGGATACTTGGTGAGCAGTACGTGGCCGTTGTAATGGAAATCGCCGATGATGGGGGCGTCGCAGCCTGCGTCGAGAAGGCGTTTCTTGATTTCGGGCACGGCCGCGGCCGCTTCCGGCACGTTCACCGTGATGCGGACGAGTTCCGAGCCCGCCTGCGCCAGTTCCAGGCACTGCTGCGTGGTAGCAGCGACGTCGGCGGTATCGGTGTTGGTCATCGACTGAACGACCACGGGCGCGCCACCGCCCACCTGCACTTTGCCGACCTGCACGCCTACTGTCTGATGCCGTTTTTCCGTCATGTGGGATTATTGTAACGAATCGGAAGAGGGTGTGCCAGTGAGCAGAAAGCGGGCAGCAGGGAAAGGATTAGTGTGCGAGCTTGAAGATTCCCTGAGAATTCCGGGATCTTGATTTGATCAGTATTCCACGCGCCGGAGAGCGGGAACGGCGGGCTTCGTGTTCCGCGGGGGCGGGATAACGGTGGCCATCTTGCGAATCATCGCCAGGACGAGTTTCTTGTCGTCCTCGGACAGCGTAGTGGAATAGCGCTTGATGTCGGCCAGGAAGCGAATCTCTTCCTCGGACAGCTCGCCCAGCATTTTGCGGGTTTCGCGGTCCTGGACCGTGTCGGTGCCGGGGAAAAAGTCGGCCAGATTGATTTCCATGGCCTCGGCGATCTTTGCCAGCGTCTCGAGCGAGGGAACCGTGTGGCCATTCTCCACCCGCGACAGATAGCAGCGCAGAAGCCCCGTCCGGCGCTCGATGTCGCCCTGCGAGAGGCCGCGATCACTCCGGTAGGACCGGATCACTTCACCGATGTTCACTTTCGGCTTTTCTTTTGGCACCGTATCATCCCCGACAACAGGGGTATCCTACGAGTTACCCCTAGGGGGCGCAAGTCCTTATTTAGCGTCGCAGATAACTGATAAGACACAAAATGCGGGTCGAGGGGGCTGGCAGGGGGAGCGGGATGCGGAGGTCCCCGAAAGCTTCAAACTCCTGGGATAGGCACCGCAGCAGGTTTCGTCGTTGAATTGCTTGACCCGGAGCCTGCGGCATTCTTGCCTGAGCGCTTATTTGCGTACAGGGCCTCATCGGCTCGACCGAGCAATTCCTGCTGGGTCTCGCCGGGTTTGTAATCGGTCCATCCACTCGAAAAGTGGCAGGGAATTTTTCGACCCTGGTAGGGGACTTCCAGGCCCGCGATGCGGCTCAGCACGTACTTCACTTCTTCCGGTTTGCACTCCGGCAGCAGCACCATGAATTCGTCGCCACCGAGGCGCACGGCGAGATCCGACCCGCGGATGGCCCTCTGCACGCGCTCGGCGAAGCTCTTCAACACCGCGTCTCCGGCAGGATGGCCCAATTCGTCGTTGATTTGCTTGAGCCCGTCCAGATCGAGCATGACGAGTGTGAGAGGCCGATCGTAGCGCGACGCTCGTCCGATTTCTTCGGCCAGCCGCTGTTCGCCGGAGCGCCGGTTATAGAGCCCCGTCAATTGATCGAGCGCCGCAAGCTTGTACACTTCGGCGGTGAGCGTTTCCACCTTGGCCAGCGAGGTGATCTGGTCAGCGATTTGATTGCGCATGCGGATGAGCAGCGTCTGCTGGTACACGAGGTAGACGCTGAAGAGCAGGACCACGCCGATCAACGCGCGCACGGCCTGGCCTAGGTAAAACGAATAGTTGGAGTCTTCTTTACTCAGAATTGCGGGGAAGGCAAAAGACGCGACCGCAATCGTCAGCAGTACCAGCACGAGCACCGTCGAAGACCAGAGCCACCACTGACGGTTGTCCAGCCGCCGCAGGTGCTCACGAACAACCTGCGGCTTAATGGGATCGGTATCCGTATGAGAAGCTGCCAGCATCATTTCCGTTCGCGGTAGAAAACGCAAAAGCCCCTTGTACACAGATACCGTACCGGGCTGAATAACTCCACACGACATTCCAGTTGGTTTTCAAACTGGTTATCGCAGGCTTTTGGTCGCCGATACCGGCCTTCCAGGGATCTCGATGAGGCATTGTTCATCGCGTCGCCCGGGGCGTTCGGGGCCCGTCATAAGCCCACTTCCTGCCGTAATTTAGGGCCTGCGGCACCCCGATGCTCGGTAGGATGAGCAGGAAAGATCGGCTGACGGGCGAAGCGTTGAACCCCCTACTTTCACCCAGCCGTGGGCTTCCCTATTT
>JBEKTG010000090.1:0-18114 GCA_049516275.1 Candidatus Acidiferrales bacterium | reverse complement strand
GGCAGCCACCCGATTTTGTTCGGGATGTAACACGACTGTAACAATTTTGACAAATAATGAGGAGAACCCTAGATCATGAAACGACTTTCGCTTATAGCATCGCTTCTTCTGGGCTTGGCAGGCACGGCCTTCGCACAAGGCGGAACGGTGCTCCTGAACGCCGCCGGTGCCACGTTCCCCTACCCGATTTACTCGAAGTGGTTTGATGTCTACCACACGGCACACCCGAACGTTCAGATCAACTACCAGTCGATCGGTTCAGGCGGCGGGATTCGCCAGCTTCAGGCCGGAACAGTGGACTTCGGCGCTTCGGACGGCCCGATGACCGATGAACAGCTGGCGCAGTCAAAAGTAAAGGTTCTCCACTTCCCCACCGTCCTCGGCGCCGTGGTACCGACCTATAACGTCTCCGGCGTGACCAATGATCTGAATTTCACGCAGAAGGCGCTCGCCGGAATCTATCTGGGAACGATCACCAAGTGGAATGACCCGGAAATCGCCAAGGCGAATCCCGGTGTAAAGCTTCCTGGTGACGACATCGTCGTTGTCCATCGCTCCGACGGCAGCGGCACTTCCTACATTTTCACCGATTTTCTGTCGAAGGCGAGCGGAGACTGGAAATCCAAGGTGGGAGCTGCCACGTCGGTGAACTGGCCCGTGGGACTCGGTGGCAAAGGCAACGAAGGCGTTACCGGCTTGGTGAAGCAAACACCCGGTTCGATTGGTTATATCGAGTTGGTTTACGCGGTTCAGAACAAGATCGACTACGGAAAGGTTCAGAACGCGGCGGGAAAGTTTGTGAAAGCGGATCTCGCGGGTGTGACGGCTGCGGCAGCGGGCGTGGCTAAGGCGATTCCGGACGATTTCCGGGTCTCCATCACGAACGCTCCAGGCCCTGCGTCCTATCCGATTTCGAGCTTCACCTGGTTGCTGATTCCCGCGCAAATCCCGGACGCCGCCAAGAAAAATGTAATCAAGGATTTCCTGAAGTGGATGCTGACCGACGGACAAAACTATAACGAAGGCTTGTCTTACGCGAAACTGCCAAGTCTCGTTGCAACCAAGGAGATGAAGGCAATCGCCTTGATTCAATAATGGGCACGAGCGCCACAACTATCGACCACGCTGCCCCGCCCCCGGCGGGGCAGCGTTCTTTTGTCAGCCGCCTTACCGATGGCGATGAAGTCGCGCACCTCATAACTCTTGTTTTCGCGGCCGCCATCCTCCTGATTACGTCGCTGCTCGTCTATGAGCTGTGGATCAACTCGACGCTTTCACGGGCGAAGTTCGGATGGGTCTTCTTCTGGACCCGCACGTGGGATCCCGTTTCCGGCGATTTCGGCGCGGCGCCCTTTATCTACGGTACTCTGGTTACCGCCGTCGTTTCGCTGGTCATTGCCGTCCCGCTTGGTCTTGCTGCGGCCATCTTCCTCGCGGAACTCGCCCCGCGGAGAGTGAGCGACTCGATCGCATTTCTCATCGACCTGCTGGCCGCCGTCCCGAGCGTCATCTACGGCTTGCTGGGCATCTTCGTCATAGTGCCCCTGATGCGCACGACGATTGGGCCGTTCCTCAAGACGACGCTGGGATTCCTCCCGTTCTTTAAGGGACCTAATTACGGGGTCGGATTCCTCACCGCTGGAATCGTGCTGGCGATCATGATCGTGCCCTTTATTATTTCCGTCTCGCGCGAGGTGTTGCTGACCGTGCCGCGCGAGCAGCGGGAAGCCGCGATGGGACTCGGTGCGACACGCTGGGAATCCACATGGCAGGTGGTGGTTCCCTGGGCGCGCACCGGAGTCATGGGTTCTATTTTCTTGGCGCTCGCGCGAGCTCTCGGGGAGACTATGGCTGTCACCATGGTGATCGGAAACGATCCCAAGATTGCCGCCTCTCTGTTTGCCCCCGGTTACACCATCGCAGCCGTCATAGCCAACGAGTTCACCGAGGCGACCGGCAATCTGTATCTGAGCGCGCTCATCGAATTGGGCTTGGTTCTCTTCCTGATGACGTTCATTTTGAACGGACTGGCTCGTATCCTGATTGTGGCAACCGAACGAGGAGGCGGACACGGAGCGGCATGAGTGACATTCGTCTCGTTTGGCGCAAAGCTTTAAATATTGTGATGCTCACGCTGACCGGTGTGGCGTGCTTCGCTGTGGTTGCCGTTCTCTTTATGATTCTCGGCTACTTGGTCTGGAACGGCGGAAAGTCCCTGAACTGGGATTTTTTCACCCAATTGCCCAAACCGGTCGGCGAAGTGGGCGGGGGAATGGCCAACGCGATCGTGGGCAGCTTGAAGCTGCTCGGGCTCGCGGCGGTTATTGGCTTGCCGATAGGCTTGATGGCTGGCGTGTACCTCGCGGAATTCGGGGGGAGCGTTTTCTCCTTCGTGACGCGCTACACAACGGACTTGCTGAACGGCGTGCCTTCGATTGTGATGGGCATCTTCGCGTACACGTTGCTGGTCCTGCCCGTAAAGCACTTTTCGGCGCTGGCAGGCGGAATGGCGTTGGGAGTCATGGTGGTTCCCATTACGGTGCGCGCCACCGAGGAGTTCCTGCGGGCTGTGCCTAAGAGCATGCGCGAAGGGGCCATGGCGCTAGGCGCCAGTAAGTGGAAAACGATCGCGACTGTGATTTTGCCGGCGGCCAGCGGTGGAATCGTCACCGGGATGCTGCTTTCGCTCGCCCGAGTCGCGGGTGAGACCGCGCCGCTCCTGTTTACGGCATTCAGCAACCGATTTTGGAGTCCGGGATTGAATCAGCCGATTGCCTCCCTCCCTGTGATGATCTATACCTATGCCATCGCGCCGTATGACGATTGGCATCGTCAGGCTTGGGCGGCCGGACTCGTGCTTTTGGCTATGGTTTTAGTAGCAAACCTGGGCTGCCGGCTCGTTCTAAATCGCCGGGGGGCCTACCGGAGTGTCTGATATGGCATCCGCCGCACAAGGAAAAGACCTCGCCGCGAGGCTCGCACCCAAAGTGCGGGCGAACGAATCTCCATCACCGTCCCACTCCAAGGAGGATGCGGTGCGCTTTGAGATCGCGAACCTCGATTTCTTCTATGGTCCAAAGCAGGCCGTGTTCGGGTTGAACCTGAAAATCCCCAAGAACAAGGTAACCGCATTGATCGGCCCCTCCGGATGCGGAAAGTCGACTTTCCTCCGGACCCTCAACCGGATGAACGAAACCATCCGCAACACGAAAGTCACGGGCCAGATCCTGTTGGACGGGCAGGATATTTTACAAATGGACGTCGTGAAGCTGCGCAGGCGGGTGGGAATGGTGTTCCAGCGGCCCAATCCCTTCCCCAAATCCATCTACGACAATGTTGCTTACGGTCTCCGCATCAATGGTTACAAGGGTCGTTTGGACGAACTCGTCGAAAAGAGCCTGCGGCGGTCTGCTCTGTGGGACGAGGTGAAGGACTACCTGCAAAAATCGGCCTTCGCACTCTCCGGAGGGCAGCAGCAGCGCCTTTGCATCGCGCGGGCGCTGGCAGTCGATCCGGAAGTGCTGCTGCTCGATGAGCCCTGTTCGGCGCTCGATCCGGTGACAACGGCGAAGATCGAAGAGCTGATGTTCACTCTAAAAGACAGCTGCACCATGGCCATCGTCACCCACAACATGCAGCAGGCGGCTCGCGCCAGCGACTACACGGCTTTCATGCTGGATGGAAAGCTCATCGAGCATACCGACACACCGAAGCTTTTCACCACGCCCACAGACGCCCGAACAGAAGCCTACATCACCGGCCGCTTCGGGTGAGATGCAACTCATCGGCAAGCTGGGCTAAAGTCTAAGGGGTTGAGAAGTAGGGAGCTCGCGAGGAGCCATGGAACGACATTTCGAACACGATCTGGAAGAACTCAAGCAGCGGCTGCTGTGGATGGGGAGCCTCGCCGAACGCGCCGTCCATCAGGCGGTTCACGCAGTTCTCGATGCCGACGAGCAGCTCGCCGAAGCCGTGCTCAGCGAAGAAGATGCCATCAATGAGATGCAGATCGAGATCGATGACCGCATCCAGCGGCTGCTCGCCCTGCAAGCGCCCATGGCGGCCGACCTCCGCTTCCTGCTGGCCGTTTCCAGAATCAATGGCGACCTCGAACGCATCGGCGACCAGGCCGTCAACATCGCGCAATCCGCCATGCGCGTTCTCCGGCACCCGCAGGTAAAGCCTTACGTGGACCTGCCCCGCATGAGCGAGCTTGCCGAGGGCATGGTGCGGGACAGCCTGAACGCCCTGGTCCGCGGCGACCAGGATCTGGCCACCAGCGTCCTGCAGCGCGACGACCAGGTCGACCGCTTGCGCGATCAGATGTTCCGCGAGCTGCTCACCTACATGATGGAGAATTCGTCGGTCGTTTTTTCCGCCTTCGAGCTCGTCCTCGTAGCGAAAAATCTCGAACGCATCGGCGATCACGCCACCAACATCGCGGAAGACGTCATTTATTTCGTCGCCGGCCGCGACGTTCGCCATCCCGCCCTCGATCGCAGGTAGCACTGGCCTGTCCTCCTAGGCCGTTCTCGATGACTCTCTCTGCCCGGTAGACCTCTGCTGAGAATCTCGATACAGTTTTAAAGACCAGCTCAAGCGGAGGGCTGCCTATGCAAACTGCGAGCGTAAAATGGACCGGCGGAGAAGAATTCGTCGCCACTACTCCCTCGGGGCATTCGGTGCCCTTCGATGCCGATGGCAAACATAACGCCGCTCCGAACCCGATGGAGATGCTCCTCGCCGCCCTGGGGACGTGCAGTTCGGTGGATGTAGTGCTGATCCTCGCCAAAAAACGCCAGAAACTTATGTCCCTCCAGGTAGATGTGTCGGGAGAGAAAGCCACCGAGCCTCCAGCTGTGTGGACGAAGATCGAGATGGTCTACCGCCTCTCGGGCGAACTCGATGAAAAAGCGGTGCGCGATTCCATCGAGCTCAGCCAGAACAAATATTGCTCGGTGGCGGCCATGCTCGGGAAGACGGCGGAGATCAGCTACCGCTACGAAATTACCGCTCCCTGAACAAAATGGCGCCGCAGTGCCTTCTTGTCACTGCCCTGCTGGATTGCATACAATCGTCGGTCTGTTTTGAATCGCCGGAGAAATCATGGGCAAACGCATTCCCGCAAAGATTACCGCCGTGGCCGGTTATGTGCCGCCAAGGGTCGTCACAAATTTCGACCTCGAAAAAATGGTGGCGACCACCGATGACTGGATCCGGTCTCGAACCGGTATTCGGGAGCGGCACTATGCAGCGCCGGGCGTGGGAGCGTCGCACCTTGGCACGGAGGCGGCAAAGAAGCTGCTCACCGCCAAAGGCCTTTCCCCGGAAGAAATTGAAATGATCGTGGTGGCCACCGTAACACCCGATATGCTGTTCCCCTCCACGGCCTGCCTGATTCAAGACCGCCTCGGCGCATCCAACGCCTGGGGATTCGATCTCTCCGCGGCCTGCTCGGGGTTTATCTACGCCCTCACCACGGGGGCGCAGTTCGTCGGCGCGGGGACGCACAAGAAGGTTTTGGTGATCGGAAGCGATGTGATGACTTCCATCCTGGACTTCAACGACCGTGCCACCTGCGTGCTCTTCGGCGACGGCGCGGGCGCTGTCCTCGTCGAAGCGGCTGCCTCCGATTCAGAGGGCATCATAGATTTCGTAAACGATGTGGACGGCTCCGGCGGCTGCAACCTCTATATGCCTGGCGGTGGATCGCTGAATCCCCCGTCACACGAGACGGTCGATAAGCGCATGCACTACGTTCATCAGGAAGGCCAGCAGGTTTTCAAGTATGCAGTGCGGCGCATGAGCGAGCTTGCCTGCCAGTTGCTCGAACGCAATGGCCTTTCAAGCCGCGATCTTGCGCTGGTGGTGCCTCATCAGGCCAATCTCCGGATCATCCGCGCCATGCAGGAGCGCCTGGGCGTGGACGATTCCAAGATCATGGTGAATATCGATCGCTTCGGAAACACCACAGCCGCCACGATTCCTCTGGGATTAATGGATGCGGTGGAGCAGAAAAGATTGCGCAAGGGTGATCTGGTGCTACTGATCGCGGTGGGGGCAGGCTATACCACGGGTGCAGTGCTGATGCGCTGGTCCTACTGACGCACGTCAGTTTCCTGCAAAAATCAGAACCGGGTCCGTATCGCCTGCCGTCGTCGTAACGATCACGAATTCATTCGGCGACACGATAAAGAGCGTTCCGGTCGACGCGGAAGGCGTCGTCAGTGTGAGCCCGCCGATTCCCGCAGCTGTGCTCGTGATGGCGTATGTTCCGCTCACCGCCTGCGCCGCCGTATTTGCCAACGCCGTGCTCTGATCCTGCGTGCCGCTGATCGTCTGAATGCCGTCCAGCACGAGCACTCCTGAGGTGTCCCGCACCGCGCTCGTGGCCGGAATCGACGTGCCTTCAAAGTAAGTCCCTTCGATGCTAGCCGCGCTGAAGGGACCGGTGGACTGAGGCTCGAAAAGCCCAAAGAAGGGATTGTTGTTGATTTCCCCGACTGCAAAGGCCTGGTTTGTATTGATCATGTAAAAAACCGGCGCCACGGGAGTCTGCAGGTTCGTGGCGACCCGTCCGAAACTATCGGCATTGACGAAGTTCGCTGTCCCGCTGAAGTTTCTCACCGTGCCCGCTTGATTTTCGGTCATCATCAGCGTGAAGGCGTTCAGCCCGTTCACCGTGATCGACGCAACGGCCATGTCCGGAACGTACGTTGAGCCCGAAAGAAATTGGCCCGTCAAACCGCCCACGCTCGTAGCCGTGAATCCGCCCGTCGGGCGGCTGAAGGGATATCCCACCTGCTGCATCAGCCTGCCTACCGTCAGGAAAGGCGTGTTGGCGCTCACCGTATCCGTTTCCACCATGAAAAACTCCGAGGCCGACACGGGATAGGCGCTGAAAGTCATGCTCGGAAGGCTTGCTGGAGCGATTGTCGCCGCGCAACGCCCGGTTTGAGAAGTCGCCTGGTACGTCCCGGAAACCGATTGCTGCACGAAAGGGACAAAGCCCGGCGTGTTGGCATCCATTTCCCCGTTCCCGACACTTCCGAACCCCGACGAATTTGCGGGAGGTGACGCCGTGAATCTTCCCGCAAGGGCCACCGGCCCCGCGCTGAAACCACCGAGCGCCGCCGAGTTGCCGGTGATGCCCACGGCATATTCCCCAGCGATGGTGTTGTAAGCGCAGGTTGTGAGGCTTTGCTTCTCGATCTCACCCGAGCCCCGAACGCCGCTGGAATCGAATTCAATGAGGCGCCCATGCGCGCCAGTAGCGTCGATCGCGAACGCGTAGGTGGGCGAACCGACAATGCTGCTGAAGACGAGCGTGCCCCGGTAATCAGCTCCGAGCGTGTAGATACCTGTGAATGTCTGGTTTACGTCGTGAGTTGTCGTCGTGTTCACGTCTTCGACGCCACCGGTAATCTTGCCGGTGCCGTCCGCCACGAAGCTTCCCGCCGCCACCACCGAACCCGTGGCGTTGAATCCACTGAATCGGAACGCGTAGCTTCCGCTCAGGAGCGTCAACCCGCCGGTTCCGGAAATGGTCAGGCTGAATGTCTTTGTCAGCGCGGCCGCAGGCGATTCGCTATCCGTCACCGTCACTCCAAACGTGTACGTGCCCCCCAGCGTTGGCGTGCCCGACAAAAGCCCGGTCGAGCTCAGAGTCAGTCCTGCAGGCAGCGTCGATCCCGTTGCGAGCGACCACTGATAGGGCGCCGTGCCGCCGGTGGCGGCGAACTGGACGCTGTACGCGGTTCCCCCGGTCCCGGCCGTAAGAGGGGAGGCGGTGGTAATCGCCAGATTGCTCACTTTAATTGATAAGGATGCGGATGCCGAGGCGCTCTTCGAATCGGTCACCTTGATCGTGAAATTAAACGTTCCCTGCGCCGTAGGCGTGCCGGAAATCAGGACGGAATTCGTCGTGCTCGCCCCCAGGGACAATCCCGCAGGCAGGCTGCCCGATGCAATCGACCACGTGAATGGCGCAACACCACCAGTGGCATCCACCGTAGCGCTGTATGCAGCGCTTGTGCTGCCAGAAGCCAGAGTTGCGGTCGTGACGCTCAGCACCCCCGGATTCGAATTGGCGGGAGTTCCCGAGCAGCCGGCCACGGCCAGAAGGCACAGTGCGCAAAGGCCGATAAGAGGAAAAAGGGATCGCCTGACCATAGAAGTCACCCTATCGATTTAACCAATAAAAACAGGCCCGCACAGCCGGAATGAGCGGGGCGAATGGCGTATCAGACAACCGGAAGGAGACTCTCGCCTGGCAAATTCACTCAAGCGAGGCCTCTATTGCGCGCTGTAATCACGGGCGGGGCGGGGTTCCTGGGCTCCCACTTATGCGACCACTTTATTGAAAAGGGCTGGGAAGTTCTGTGTCTGGATAACCTCGTCACCGGTTCGGAAGCGAATATCGCCCATCTGCTTTCGAATCCGCGCTTTCGGTTTACCCGTCATGATGTGACGCACTACATCGCCGTTCCAGGCGCCGTGGATGCGGTGCTGCACTTCGCGTCTCCGGCGAGCCCTCCGGATTACCTGAAGATACCGATCCAAACGATGAAGGTCGGATCGCTGGGAACTCACAACGCACTCGGCCTGGCGCTCTCAAAAAAGGCGCGCTTCCTGATGGCATCCACCTCGGAGTGCTACGGCGACCCGGACGTAAGCCCGCAGCCGGAAAGCTACTGGGGACACGTGAATCCCGTGGGACCGCGCGGCGTTTACGACGAGGCGAAGCGCTTCTCCGAAGCCCTGACGATGGCCTATCACCGCTATCACGGAGTCGATACTCACATCGTCCGAATCTTCAATACCTATGGTCCGCGGATGCGGCTCAACGACGGCCGGGCCCTCCCGAATTTCCTGTATCAGGCGCTCGTCGGCGAGCCAATCACCGTCTACGGCGAGGGCAAGCAGACCCGCAGCTTCTGCTTCGTTTCCGATTTGATCGACGGAATCTACCGCCTGTTCGAATCCAGCGAGCACGAGCCTGTGAACATCGGCAATCCACACGAAATCACCATCCTCGAGTTCGCCGAGAGGGTCCGAACCCTGGTGGGCACCAAAGTCCCCATCATTTTTCACCCGCTACCCCAAGATGACCCGAAGCAACGCTGCCCGGACATTACCAAAGCGCGCCTCCTTCTCCGCTGGGAACCAAAAGTAAATCTCGAAGAAGGTCTGCGCGTCACGTACGAATATTTCCGCGAAAAATTAAAAAACTGAGAGCGTGATCTTTCCCCTCGCTACGTGAGCTTGTTGGTAAGAAATCCCATCCAAATCAGGCAAAAGCTGTATAGACCAAAACACGATAGCCAACCAGAGTGATATCTGGTTAGAGATTTTTGCCCCAGGAGAGGTGATCGTTCATGAAGAAGTTCAATGTTGGTCTCATTGCCGTATTTCTACTCTTGTTTACCAATGTCAGCCGCGCGGATCAGACGAGGACTGATGCGGTCGAGCGCATCCAGAGTTCCACAAAAGTTCTGCATCAAATACTCACTACCCCGGACAAAGGCATCCCGGATGAAGTCCTGAAGGGCGCCAAGTGTATCGCCGTGGTGCCAGGACTGATCAAGGCAGGTTTCATTTTTGGCGGCAAACACGGGCGCGGCGTAGCGACGTGCAGGCTCCCCAACGGCAGCTGGAGCGCGCCGGCTTTTTTCGTAATTAGCGGCGGCAGCTGGGGCGCGCAGATCGGCGTCGAGTCTGTCGATCTCGTGCTCATGGTCATGAACAACGAGGGGATGCGCCACATGATGGGCGACAAATTCCAGGTTGGCGGTGAGGCGGCCGCAGCGGCGGGCCCCGTGGGGCGCCACGCGGAGGCCGGCACGGACTGGAAAGTGGAAGCTCAAATCCTCACGTATTCTCGCTCGAAAGGCCTCTTCGCCGGAATTGACCTTGGCGGGTCCGTGGTCGAGCGCGACAAGGATTCAACCGTGGCTTTCTATAACAAGGACCTCACCACTCGCGCCATTCTCGACGGCAAGGTAGCCACGCCTCCCGATGCGCGAGCATTCGTTGCCGAAGTGAGACGGGCCAAGGTGATCGCGCAGAACAAGTAACCGGCTCGACCGTGTTGCTGGGAGAGGCGACCGCCCAAGCTGAAGCCGCCTCTCTCAAATCTTCCTGGAAAAACAGATCACACACGCATTCCAGGCATCGGCTACGGCGATTGTGGCCGCACCGGCAATCCAATCCACACGTTGAGCAACCCCATCAATTCCCTCATAACTGCAAAAGCATCCTGTGTGTTCCGCCACCAGTGGACATTAAATGGATCGTCCGGTGCGGGGCGGAGGATCGCCCGCAAATCCCCTCCTGCGATTCTGCGCCAAAGGGCCTTCACACGCCGTGTGTGCTGCGGCGAGGTGACGATGATAGCGCTCCTCTTATTCTGTTCGCGCAACTGTCGGGCGATTTCCCGCACTTCCTGCTCGGTATCCACGATAGGCTCGGGAAAAATGTGGATGCAATTCGCCGGGACTCCCAGGCGAATCAGAATCTCTCGATTGTAGGTTTCCTCTCCAGCGTAGGAGATACCTAGCGAGGCGAGGCTCGAGGCGGGGCTAGTCGGGCGGCTCACCCAAACTTCGGGGGCGTAGTCTGCCCGAAAAAGCCGTGCCGCCTCCTCCGCGCGCGACGGCATGCTCCCGCTCAATACCACAATCACATCCGCGTGCTCGAGCGGATCTTCACGGACCAGCCAGCTTCCCAGTCCCCGAAACGCGAAAATTCCGGCCGCCGCGATTGCGAAAAGAAGTGCCGCTGAGACAGCGCGGACGTAAGCGCGTGGCGGCAGAGCACTCCCTCCCCTCTGATGGCGCTCCGGGTTCCACCGCTTTCCTAGAGGTGAAGCCGTGAACATCGATATCCAGGATGCGGCCCTTGAGGCCAGAATGCAAAAGCAGCTTCAGGCGACCGGCTTCGGCAGCGTTCGAGGACGTATTGGTCCTCAAGAAGAACAGGACCGCTCGCCATTGGAGAACTGCGAAGCGATCGACAAAAGATCACGCGGGGCATCGACCAACTCGACCGCCGCGAAGGAATCCCGGAAGACCAAATCCCCTATATGTGCAAAGTTTCTTAATGCAGGGCCCCCTCGCTTTCTCGCCTGCGTGCAGGTCATTGTGAAAACGAGTCAAGCCACCCTGTTTACTACCTTGCCGTAAAGTCTGTTCCCGGAACAAGCAACGGGTTTTTCCACCGTGACGCGCGCGTTAAGTGCCTCGAAGTAAAAGACAAAACTCCCCGCAGATCACTTTGCGAGCGGATTGGGCCTCATCTGGAAGTGGACGGCTTCCGACCTCGTCCCCTTCCCGCCTTCCTGATGCCAGGGGGTACGCGCCTCGTTCCCGGCCCACAACCCGCGGCCTTTCCAGCCGGCATTCGGATCGTCGATGCGCCCCGTCAAATTGCGCGTGTAGAAGCCCAGCGGATACGGCACCCGCAGCACGACCCACTTGTGCGTATCCGGCATAAACGCGAGCAACGAATCCGAATCCGTGCCGGTAGCAATGGGAATGTTGGCACCCAGTCCCAGCGTGTTGTACTGATCGACCCACGTGCCATAGAGGAAATCGGCGCTGCCTCCATCGGTGACGTTCTTCATCTGCGGACCCGGCACATCGTAGAGCGCCCAGCCCTCGACGCAGTGCTGCCCATCGAAAGATGCCGGGCCGGTAAGCACCTTACATTTACTGCGGTCAAAGCTCGCGAGTTGCCCGCTTCCCGCAAGCCCGGTCCACACGAGGCCGTTTCGGTCGAAATCGATGCCGCGCGGAAGGTATCCCAGCTTGCCGGGGGCTTTGGAGTTGTAGAACGGGGGCTCGTACACTTCGGAGTGGCAGGTCTCGGGCGGATGACTACCGAGATCGATGCGTACAATCCGCCCCGGCGTCTGTGTTTGTGCATACCAAATGCTGCCATCTACGGGGTTGTAAGCAACGTAGTAACCCGCACCCGGTATCAGCTTGTCTACGTCTTTTTCGTACTTCCCGTCGCCGTTCAGGTCGTAGTATGCCGGACACCATCCCTGTGCAGACTCCGCATCTCCTCCGTTGTCGAGGACTCCCGGCTTCACCCAAGCAATCGCCGATTGCTGCCCGGCCCAGTACACGGTTTCGTCTTTGTCCTCGCCAAAGGCAGCGTGATGATTGCCGAAACAGGTGTCTATCCACTGTTCTTTCTTCGTCTTAGCGTCGTAATACGCAAGCTGGCGGTAGCTTGTGCTGAGCGGGAAATATTGGGCGAATTTGTTGCTCGACCCTTCCTTGCACCAAGCCGGATTATCCCGCGCTCGGAACGTGGTGGCCATCCACAAGCGCCCCTTGGTATCTACGTTCTTCACTTCAGTTTGCAGACGCTCCTCGTAAATCAGCTGGTCGTCCCAATAAAGCGAGGGATACGCCATGGTCTGCTGCGCGTAGCCGGAGCGCGGCAGTAAATTGCGGTCGTCGCGCGTCGGCAGATGCACGGTCTCGTCGGCGTTGCGCTTCGGATCCAGGATGTACACGTCGCCGGTGTTGTAATCGCCTAAATACACAGGGCCATAGGCGTTAGCCGTGGGGTGCCTTCGATCCGTGGCGTAAAGATCGTGGGCGAACGTGATGGGCGTGCCCACGTCCCACATGGTGATCACCAGATTCCGCTCGATGCCGGCAGGCCGCGGCGGCACCGGCGGCAAATCTCCCTTGACGATTCCGTCGGTCCATCCGGCCAGAATTTTCTCGGATTGCTCACGCCCCAGCGGGCTGATCATGCCCAGCATGCTGCTGCCTACCTGGCCCATCTGAATCCGCTGGTCCCAGGCTTGTGTGCTGGAGTCGAGAGCTTCCAGCGCTTGCGGAATTTCGCGGGTGATGCGATTCCCGAGCTGGTGGCAGATTTCGCAGTTCTTCACGGTGGCGATCCAGCGCGCCTGATTCTCAACCACCACCTGCTGCATGGGACCGCTGCCGACGGGATCGTGCGCCTGCATACTTCTCTCGCCGCGCGTGAAGGGCATTTCTTTGTTGGGGATGGAGACCGTCATGGGGAAGGCGCTGTTCGGAGGAACCTGGAGCAGGGACAGCCAATAGTTTGCCGGATAGTATTTGGCTGCCGCCTTCGGGTCCGGCGCGATCACCGCCTTCAACGCCAAGTGTTCGCCTGTTTTCGCGCTTACGGCGCCGGAATCGACTAAGCCGTAGCCGCGCACCCATACCCTGTAAGTGGCTTTCGGCAGCTCCGGAAGAAGATAGCGGCCGCGCTCGTCTGTGACCACGATCTTGCGGAATTGCGTGGGCAGTTCGTTGGTTTCCGCGATTACCCAGACGCCCGCTTCGGGACCTTTGGAACTTGTCACGACACCGCCGATATCGTCGGCGTCGATGGAAACCTGTTCCGCAACCTTTCGAGCCGCGGCGCCGGCGTCCTGGCGCGCCTGCGTCTGCAAACTTGCGGAAGCCATGACGACGCCGGAGAGCGCCACGACAAAAACCGCGATTCGCTTCACCCAGTGATCAAACATCCGATTGCTCCCTTTTTTTCCAAAGCATCCGCCCTCGCCGCGGCCCCATAATACTCCGCCAGCTTACTTATCACAGTTTACTTATCAATAGAGTGAAAGGCTTTCTGCCTGCGCCACTTACTGTTGACACCATCAAGCAGGAAAGTTAGGCTTTCGTCCGAATGGAAATCTCAGAACGGAAATTCCGGCTACGGTTTCGCTGCTGCTCACTTCCAGATCGGCCCGGCCCGCTTGCCACGTAGATTATCCGTGAGGAATGCATATGTTTAGCCTTTGCCCGCCTCGGATTTTAGCCTGCTTTCTGCTGCTCCCATTGGGACTGCTTGGCAGACCGGCGTTCGCGCAGGTGGACCTCGCCGGGCAATGGGCTGGGAAGATGCACGAGGATTTTCCCGAACGCCTGGGCGGCCCTGAAATCGGGGACTACACAGGCATGCCCATCAACGACCAGGCTCGCATGAGGGCGGACGCCTGGGACGCGCAGAAGTGGGAGATGGTCGAGCACGAATGCCAGCCGCATCCCGCGGATTACGCACCGCGCGGGCCCGCGGACATGCGCATTCGCTCGGAAATCGACCCGTTCACGCAGGCCATCGTGGCGTGGCACGCCACGCTGAGGTTCATGCTGACCCAGCGAATTATTTACATGGATGGACGTCCCCATCCTTCCGAGAGCGCGCCGCACACGTGGCAGGGATTCTCGACCGGCGAGTGGGAAGGGGACATGCTGAAGGTGTCGACGGATCATTTGAAGGAAGGCTGGCTGCGGAGGAATGGACTTCCGCGCAGCGAGAAAGCGACGCTGACGGAATATTTCATCCGGCACGGCAATTACTTCACGCTGGTCACGGACGTGGAAGACCCGATCTACACCACGGAGCCGTTCGTGCGCACCTCGAATTGGACGCTCGATATGATCGACCGCCTCGTGCCCTATTACTGCATGCCCAGCGTGGAGGTGCCGCACCCGAAAGGATATGTGGCGCATCATCTGCCGGGCACGAACCGCTTCCTGACGGAATACGCTTCGCGCTGGGGAATTCCCGTCGAGGCCGCGCGGGGCGGCGCGCAGACGATGTATCCCGAGTATCAGGATAAACTCGAAAAAATGCCCGCGCCTCCCAAGCTCTCCGTGAAAGACGAGATGAAACCATGAAGAAGACGGAGAGGAACTGCCTGCGAACGTTGCGCGCGGCGATTGTGCTGTCGGCGATTTTCTTTGCCGCACCTGTGGCCCGACTGTCGGCGCAGGACGCTCACGGAAAAGTAGACTTGCTGCACGTGCAGGGGAATGTGTACATGATCGCCGGAGCGGGCGCGAACATCACCGTGCAGGTGGGCAAAGAGGTGGTGTTCGTAGTCGACTCGGGCGTCCCGGAAATGAGCGACCAGGTGCTTGCGGCGATTCGCAGCATCACCAGCAAGCGGATCCTTTTCATCATCAATACGAGCGCCGACGCGGATCACGTGGGCGGCAACGCAAACCTGGCGAAGGCGGGCGTGGGCGTGCCCAATATCGGCTCGACGCTGATCGCGCCAATGGGGGCGTCGATCGTGGCTCACTACAATGTGACGACGCGCATGAGCGAAGCGCACGGGAACGTACCCGCGTTTCCCGCGGCCCTGCTGCCCACCGACACCTACGAAACCGACGACTGGAAGTTTTACAACGGCGAGGGAGTGTTTATTTACCATCCCGAACATGCCCACAGCGACGCGGACAGTTACGTCCTCTTCCGGAGCTCGGACGTTATCAGCGTGGGCGATATTTTGACCCTGGCGAGCTATCCCGTGATCCGGGCGGACGAAGGCGGCAGCATCAACGGGGAGATCAAAACGCTAAACCAGATCATCGATATGCTCGAGCCTGAAGAAAACGAAGAGGGCGGCACCTACGTGATTCCCGGCCACGGCCACGTCTGCGACCGAAACGACGTGGTGGATTATCGCGACATGGTAACGATTATCCGCGACCGCGTGCAGAACCTGGTGAACAAGGGCATGACGCTCGACCAGGTGAAAGCGGCGAAGATCACGTTCGATTACGACGGGCTCTTCGGCGCCACGACGGGGCCATGGACCACCGACATGTTCGTCGAGGCGATCTATCGCGAGCTCAGCAGCAACAAAAGCAAACCGGAAGCCAAAACCGGCGAGGGCAATTAAGGCATGACCTAAAGACTCTCGTGGCGGCAAAGGCTCGCGGTGAAAGACCGCGACATGTCAAAGATTCCCAGCCAGGACCGTCGTGTTTGAATTATAACCGAGTGTCCGAACTCTGCAGCCAGCGGCCTGAGAGGAGTTAATATGTGGTTGAGGTGCGTCGCTCAATCGCCGAGATAACGATGCGCTTTTCGTCCGGGACGCGAAAAAAGAAAATGCGCCACGCGCCGACCCGGCGGCGAAAAGTTCTTTCCTGTCCCTTGAGGAGCTTCAAGTCGCCCTGAAATGGGTTGGCTGCCATTTCTCTGAGCGTGGCCTCAATCCGTTCGCGATAAGGCGAGGGTGCGCGCTCAAGAGACTTTCTTGCGGGTCCGGCGAGGACGATTTCCCACGGAGTGGAAGTAGTCATCGAGTGTGATGTAATCGCCCCTTCGATACGCAGCCTTACCCCGCCGAATCGCACGCAGCTCCGCTACGGTGGCGACCTCGGTTGGAATCGTGAAATACAGGCGGAGAGCCTCAATTGCCACGTCGGAGGGATTCCGCTTCTCCCGCTTTGCGGCACGATAAACGCGTTGTCCCACTGCGGCGGGTAGCTCAATTGTGTAATTTCGTTTGCTCATGACTTTTGTTCCTCGTCGGCAAGGCGGGTGCGTCCACGCCGCTTTACGTCCTCCGCTAGCTCACGCATCGAGTCCTGTGTAATCGCGCGTCCATCGCCACGAGCAAGAGAGGCCTCGGCCTCTTTGACCGCGACAAGAATTGCCGCGCGAGTGCGCTCGCGCTCCCGCCAGAGGGAAAGAGCTTCCTTCACCGCATCTTCTTCGCGCAGAAACCGCCGGCTCTCGATAGCCAGGCGGACAAACGCCTGTTGGTCGGGCGTTAAATGCACTTCCATGTGCTAAGGGTATGAGCCAGGAAAGCGGGTGTCAAGCACAGCCTACCCGAGGTGCTTCCGCCAGCAGAATCGCTTCCCGATCGCCGCGATGCAACGTCACTGGAAACCAGGTCGCCTGACGCCACCGCCGGTTTTTCTGGAGGCAGCCTCTCACTTTGCTAGCGGATCGGGGCGCAATTGGAAGTGGACGGCTTCTGGCCGGGTGCCCTTCCCTCCCTCTATGTGCCACGGGTTCCTGACTTCGTTGCCTGCCCATAGGCCGCGGCCTTTCCATCCGGCTTTGGCGTCGTCGATCCGGCCGGTGAGATTGCGGGTGTAGAAGCCGAGGGGATAGGGGACGCGCAGAACGACCCACTTGTGCGTGTCCGGCATGAACGCTAGCAGCGAATCGGAGCCTGTGCCGTTGGCGATCGGTATATTTTCCCCTAGTCCGAAGGTGTTGAAGCGGTCGACCCAATCGCCATATAAGAAGTCCGCGCTTCCGGCTTCGGAAACGTTCTTGAATTGCGGACCCGGAGTGTCGTAGAGCGTCCAGCCCTCCACGCAATGCTGTCCGTCGAATGACGCAGGACCGGTGAGCACCTTGCACTTGCTGCGGTCGAACGTGGCCAACTGGCCGCTTCCCGCCAAGCCTACCCACACGACCCCGTTGCTATCGATATCGATGCCGCGCGGAAGGTATCCGGCTTTCCCTGGAGCTTTCGCGTTGTAATACGGGGGTTCGTAGGCTTCGGCATGGCAGGTTTCGGGAGGATTTGACCCGAGATCCATGCGAATGATCCGGCCGGGCGTCTTGGGGACGCTGTACCAGACGCTCTTGTCCACCGGATTGTAGGCCACGTAGTAGCCGCTATCCGGCATCAGCTTGTCGATGTCTTTTTCATATTTGCCGTCGCCGTTGATGTCGTAATACGCGGGGCACCATCCCTGCGCCTCTTCTTCCGTGCCGCCATTATCTAGGACGCCCGGCTTAATCCACGCTACGACCGTTCCGTTTCCGACCAGATAAATCGTCTGATCCTTGTCGTCCGCAAAGGCCGCGTGGTGGTTGCCAAAGCAGGTGTCCACCCAGGTTTCCTTCTTCGTTTTTCCGTCGTAATAGGCGAGCTGGCGGTAGCTTTTGGGTATCGGGTAATACTGCGCGTACTTGTTGCTCGATCCTTCCTTGCACCACGCGGGATTATCCGGCGGCCGGAAGGTGGTGGCCATCCACAGGCGGCCCTTGGTATCGACGTTCTTCACTTCGGTCTGTTGCCGCTCTTCGTAAATCAGTTCGTCTCCCCAATACAGCGAGGGAATTTCCATCGTGGTGGGGGCATGGCCGCCGCGAATCAGGGCATTCTTGTCACCGCGAACCGGCAGCGGAACGGTGTGGTCGGAATTCTTTACCGGATCGAGAACGTGCAGACTGCCCGTATTGAAATCGCCTAGATACACGGGTCCGTAGGGATTGGATTCCGGGTGCCGCTTGTCCGTGGCGTAGAGGTCGTGCGCGAAGGTGATGGGCGTTCCGACATCCCACATCGTGATT
>JBEKTG010000089.1:0-10285 GCA_049516275.1 Candidatus Acidiferrales bacterium | reverse complement strand
GGCCGCGTGTTCGATCGCCGGGAAGTCGATCACGTTTCCTGAATGATGCTTGATCGAGCATATCTTCACGAACGCCGGCCGCGGCGAAGGCGCGCGCTTCATGAAGAAGAATTCGCCGTCGACGCCGTTCGGGTAGCGCTTCATCACCATCGCGCGGTCCTTCAGGTGCGGAAGCAGCCAGGTGGACACGTCGAGGTAGTATTGCAGCAGGTCGCGCTTGGTGAGCCCAAGCTCCGGCCAGAACACCTTTCGCAGGTTCGTCAACTTCACTGTGCCGCCGTGAACGGCAACCTGCGCCTGCTCCACATTGTCGGGAATTTCGCCGTGGGCCGCGGACGATGGAAGCTTTGCCGTAATCCGCAGAAGCGCCATACGGCATTCCCGGTGGAACCCCACTTGAGTTTCGCTATACTGGGAGTTTGGGCGCGGTACCCAAGTGGTAAGGGAGAGGTCTGCAAAACCTTCATTCGTGGGTTCGATTCCCACCCGCGCCTCCAATCGCAATCACTTAGACTTCCAGATTCCGGCGTGTCATTGGCTCACCTCTTCGTGCTGGTCCTTCATGCAATCGTTGTAGGTGCGGGACCACATGCTGTTGGCGGCCTCGGAGTCGTCTTCGAAGGCTCCGGTGTTGACGACGTGGTCCGCTTTGACGTGGCACAGCTGCATGTGCTCTTCGCGGAGGTGCTTGGTATCCTCCGCTGTAACCGCCGGGGTCGTGTTTGTGGAAGTCATGCACCCGATGCTGAAAAACCCGATGGCCGTGAGCTCCGCAATCATTAAAAGTACGATCCGTGTGCGTTTCATTTGTGCACCTCACTGCGCCCGCGTTCGAGCTCCGCTTCAAGCTCCGCATTGGGCTCCGCATTGGGCTTGCTTTCGGTACGCTTGGCGAAAGCCGGACAATGAATGCATCATAACTAACTATGGGGCTAACCATGGAGCCAAACAGCGAGGGTCACACGAAGCCGGGCGGTTTTAACGGATTGCGCGTTCTCTCTCTCGAGAGCCGCCGCGCTACGGAAATGGCAAAGCTCATTACGACCTACGGAGGCCGGCCGATCGTCGCGCCTTCGATGCGCGAGGTGCCTCTTGAGTCGAATACGGAGGCGCTGGCGTTTGCGCGCACGCTCGCTGACGGCGGCTTCGATATGGCGATTTTTCTCACCGGCGTGGGCACACGCGCGTTGGCGCGGGTGGTCGAAACCGTCTACCCCCTGGCTGAATTTTCGGGCTTTCTCCGCAGGATTCCTATCGTCGCGCGGGGGCCAAAGCCGGTGGCGGCGCTGAACGAACTTGGCGTGCCGGTTACCGTGGCTGTTTCCGAACCGAACACCTGGCGGGAATTGCTGGCGAGCCTCGACGAAAGAGCGTCGTCGCTTTCCCTAAAGGGGGCCCGCGTCGCGCTTCAGGAGTACGGGGCCACGAATCCGGATCTGGTGGCGGGGCTGACTGAACGGGGCGCCCTCGTGACGTGCGTCCCTGTGTATCAGTGGGCGTTGCCGGAAGATGTCGCGCCGTTGCGCGCAGCCATCGAGGCGGTTGCGCGCGGCGAGGTGGATGTGGCCCTCTTCACCACTTCGATCCAGGCGATCCATCTCATGCAGGTCGCAGGGGAAATGGGCTTACGCGACGCCCTTGGCAAGCAGTTCGCGCGCATCGTGGTAGGTTCCATCGGCCCCGTCACTTCCGAGGAACTGCGGGCGCAGGGGATCGCGCCGGATATGGAGCCTACTCATCCCAAAATGGGATTTCTCGTCAAGGAAGCAGCAGAGCAAAGTGGGGAACTTCTTCGGCGGAAGCGCTCTTGAGGAATCGTTTAAGAAAGAGAAAAGAGCGGCCAGGCGTCGTGGAGGTGTGGGGTGGGAATGTCGCCTGGCCGCTGAACCATGCAGGAGTCTAGCAAGGCTTCGCGCATTTGCGTTCGTCGAAGATTCGATAGCTTCTATAGGGATTTTCAATGCTGCTTTAAGCCCTGCGTGGCATCCCTACTTTCGCCCCTTGAGCGCTGCTCTCTTTCGCCGCCGCAGAAACTCCTCGAACGATAATTCGCTCGCCAGCCGGTGCAACAGCTGCTTGCGGCGCGCCGGATCGATCTTCCTGGCGAATAGCCTCTCTCTCGTTTCACCCAACTCCGCGATCCAGGCCTCATACTCCGCGCCGAACTGCTCTTCAAACTGCTTTCGCAGCCTTTGCGCGAGAGCGGGACTGAGGCCGCCGGTGGAGATGGCGATTTGAAGCGATCCGCGCTTGACGACCGAGCCGTAGTAAAAATCGCAGCGGCCGGGATCGTCCACCACGTTGCACAAGACGCCGCGCCGCCGCGCCAGCCGGAAGATCTTTTCGTGCAACTCGACCGAAGACGTCGCCGCGACCACCACAAACGCGTCGCGAAGATGCGATGGACGGAATTTCCGCGCTTCCCAGCGGATGCGTCCCTCACTCGCCCACGCGCGCACCTGCTCCGTCGCCGCCGGCGCCACGACGAATACCTCCGCGCCCGCCCTCAACAGGCCGCCAATTTTTTCTTCGCCCACGGGGCCGGCTCCCACCACCACGCATCGACGCCCCGCCAGCTTCAGAAAAGCCGGAAATAGATTCACGGATTCCACGCCTCGGAAGGATAGAACGAACCGGCGCGAACCCGGCACAAAAAATCGGCCGCGTCCGGATTGCCTACGAATCGCTTCCGGTTATCGCCTCAAAGTGTAAAATGATCGCTTCTGACAACCCCTTTGCGAGGCGCACATGGCTTCTGACTATTTGCTCAAGACGGAACCCTCGGCGTATTCGTTCGATGATCTTCTGCGCGACAAAGAAACTGTCTGGGACGGCGTCCACAATCCCGTCGCGCTGCGGAACCTTCGCGAGATGAAGCCGGGCGACCGCCTGGTTCTTTACGAAACAGGAGAGCGCAAGAGCGCCGTAGGTACGGCAACGGTGGTTTCGGTCGAGGCGTCAGATCCCAAAAATCCTGAGGTGAAGATCAAAGCCGGCAAAGCCATCGGAAAGCCGGTAACGCTCGCGGAAATAAAGGCCAACAAACTCTTCGCGGATAGCCCGCTGGTCCGGCAGGGGCGGCTCTCCGTAGTTCCGCTTACCGGGGCTCAGTACAAAGCCCTCACGGGCGCCTGATTAGCTACGCATTGAGGATGTGCGGGCAAGAACTTCACGAATTTTATTGGCCAGATCGTCGGGTCCGAACGGCTTCTCGATGAACTCCGTTCCGGGATTGAGCACGCCGATGTTGATGGCGGCGTCCTCGGTATAGGCGGACATGTAAAGCACTTTGATATTGGCGCGTATCTGCGTGAGTTTCTCGACCAACTCGCGCCCCTTCATGCCCGGCATCAGCACATCCGTGAGCACCAGATCGATTTCTTCGTTGCGCTCTTCCATGACCTGGATCGCGTTGGCCGCGCCGCGCGCCTCCAGTACCGTGTAACCTTTGATCTTGAGGAACTCGCGCGTCATGCGGCGCACGGCGTCGTCGTCTTCGACGACGAGAATCGTCTCCGCTCCCCTCGCGGGCTCCGGGGCGGCTACCGGAACTTCGACTACCTCGACGGGGTCCTCGACGCGGGGGAGGAAAATCTGAAACACAGTTCCCTGCCCCACCTTGCTCGAAACGGTGATGTATCCGCCGCTCTGCCGCACGGTTCCATAGACGGTGGCGAGACCAAGACCCGTTCCCTTGGTTCGGTCCTTGGTGGTGAAAAATGGCTCGAAGATGTGCGTCAGCACTTCCTCATCCATTCCGCGCCCGGTATCGTGCACCGCCAGCATCACGTGCGGACCGGTTTGCGCGCCCGCGTGGCGCTGCACCCAGTCTTCGTCCAGTTGCGTATGCGCCGTCTGGATGGTCAGCTCGCCGCCTTCGGTCATGGCGTCGCGCGCATTGAACACCAGGTTCATAATCACCTGTTCCATCTGCGCGGCATCTGCCTTCACGCGACCGGCCTCGGGGTCGAGGTCCAGAAACAGCTGGATATCCTCTCCCAGCACGGGCGGCAGCAATTCCTTTACTTGCGTTACCAGTGTGTTGAGATCGAGCACGCGGAGTTGCAACACCTGCTTGCGGCTGAAAGCCAGCAGGCGGCGCGTCAGCGACGAAGCACGGTCGGTCGATTTGAGGATCTCGTTCAACTCGCGCCGCAGCGCGCCGTCGGATCCCACCCTGTTTAGCGAAAGCGCCGCGTGCCCGCGAATCACCATGAGCAGATTATTGAAATCGTGCGCGATTCCCCCTGCCAGTCTTCCCACCGCCTCCATCTTTTGCGCTTCGCGCAACGCCTGTTCGGCTTGCTCGCGCACGGCAATTTCCTTTTTCAGCTCTTTATTGCTGGCGGCTACTTCCCGGGCATGAAGCCTCGCTGTTTCCGCCAGGTAGACGGTGAACGCCAGCAGACCCGCCATGAAAATTCCACCGATGAATGCCACTCGTGGCAATAGAGACAACGTGTAAGAACGCGTCACGGGATTGGGCCATACCTGCGCCCGCCACGTGAGCTGTTCGAAATTCACATCCGCCGTTTCAACCCAGTCCGCGTCCTGGGGCGTTAGCTTGGCGCCGCCGCTATATATTTCGTCCGGCCCGTCGTACAGCGTGATCCGGTATCCCTGCGCGACATCGTGCAAAATTGACGGAATCACATCCTGGTAGCGAAAAATCCCCACCAGAAAGCCGGTCACCTGATTCTTCGAAAACACCGGCACGCAAACCAGAAGCCCTTTTCCGCCCTGGCGCAAGTCCACCGGCCGGGACGCGATCGTGTTTCCACTCTTCTCCGCAGCTTGAAGGGCCTCGAGTTGGCGTTCGCTGGCGCCGAGATACCTCCCGGGCTCGCCCTCGTTGCCCTTGAGCGGTGTAACCCAGCCCACTCGGAAGCTTGTATCCACCCACTCTATTGCCTGGTAGGAGGGATAGGCGCTCATTACCAGGGCCGCGGCGCCTTCCATCTTCGAGGAATCAGGTCCGGCAGCCTCGCCCTGGCCCGCCAGGCGCTCCAGAGGAAGAATCCTCGCCCTTAATTCCGATTCCAGCTTGGACTTTACGAACGAAACCTGCTCGTTCGTCGCGGACTGAATTTCCGCGCGCCGGTGCCCCAGGAGCAATTGCCAAAGAGTCAGCGAGACCACGAAAGCGATCAGGAAAAAGGCCGCTGGCAGCAGGATCCGGTCGATGATTTTCCAGGCCATTTCGTCTTGAAATACTGTGGTCTTATCAAGCCTGTCTAGTCAAGATAATTGGCAATCCAAGGCGGCCCGACCAAACGTTGACGATTGAGGTTTCGGCGCCCGAGTTTATCCGCATGATTGCCAGCACAATCCCCGGTAGTGACTCATTTTGAGACTACCCAATCGCCCGTTGCATTCCAGGTTTAAACAATTTACTGTATGCCACTAAACTTTCGTTTGGTTTTGGTCTACCATGAGTCGCAGAGGCACGGCACGCTAAGGAGGACCTTCGATGGTCCAGGAACGCCGCCTTCATCAACGGCTCACACCGAGTTCGCCTCAGCTGGTCCTTCTGGACGAATCCAAATACAGCCTTCTCTTTGACTTGTCCGAAGGGGGCCTGGCCGTTGAGGGTTTTTCGATCGACGATCCGAACCGCGCCATTTCCCTCGAATTCGACATGCCCGAGGGAAGTTGCTGCATTCAGGCAAAGGCTGAAGTCGCGTGGACAAGCGATTCCGGCTATCGCACCGGCTTCCGCTTCGTCGATCTGCCCGACGCTTCGCGTCTGCAGCTGAGGAATTGGATCATAAACACCGCCGCGGAGCGAGTATCTTTGATTGAAAACCAAGTGGCCGTTCCGGCCTTTGCCAACGCCGCATCCGCAGCGACTGGCCACCCTTTAAATCTGGAAGGTAGCCGGACAAGAACAACGCAGCCCGACTTGACCTCATTTCCGTTGCAACCACCGCTTAAGCCGCGCCTGGGAAGAAGCTTTGGGGAACCGGATGATTACGATTCCGAGGGCGCCCCGATGCATCTCGTGTCTATTTTCGTCGCGGCCGTCGCCATGTCGTGCCTGGCCTTCCTGCTGGGCTACTACTGGCACGCGGGGCGACCGAGGCCGCGCGCAAAGTCCCCAGTTGCCGCAACCCAGCCCTTCGCACCGGCTTCCGCAAGTTTGACGCCGTCCCCGGCCCAGCCGTCCGCGCAGACCGCCATCCCTCCCATTCTTCCGTTGGATAATTCAGGGTTTGTGCTACAGGTGGGCGCAATGGGGGAAGAAGCGAACGCGGACACATTATCGAACGAACTGCGCAAAAAGAATTTCTCGGCCTTCGTTTATCACCGGGATGGTGACCGTTTCTACCGCGTGGCCGTCGGCCCGTACACCGATCAAGGCGCCGCGGCGAGAATCGAATCAGACCTGGAGCAGGAAGGCTACAAGCCGATTCTCCGGCCGTGGACGCCCCAATAAATCCCAGTCGTTACACTTCTTTTACTACCTCTCGACGGCATGACACCTGATCTTGAAACGCCGCGGCTGTTACTGCGTCCGATGACACTCGCGGACGCCCCGCAAATCCAGCTAATTTTCCCGCGATGGGAGATAGTGCGGTATCTGAACAAACGCGTCCCGTGGCCCTATCCCGCGGACGGGGCGTGCACCTACTACCGTGACGTGGCCCTTCCGGCGGTCGAGCGCGGCGAGGAATGGCATTGGACTCTGCGCTTGAAAGCGGCGCCCGATTCCGTGATCGGCTGCATCTCGCTGATGAATCGCGAGAACAAGAACCGCGGCTTCTGGCTCGGCCTGCCGTGGCAGGGACAAGGGCTCATGAGCGAGGCGTGCGATGCGGTCACCGGTTACTGGTTCGAGGAGTTGGGTTTCGCCGTCCTGCGTGCTCCCAAAGCCATTGCCAACGACGCCTCGCGCCGCATTTCGGAGAAGTCTGGAATGCGCGTCATAGCAACTGTAGAGCATGAATTCGTTTCCGGCCGCCTTCCCACCGAAATATGGGAAATCACCGCCTCTGAATGGCGCGCCGGGCGAACGGGCCGGAGCGACAGCGGCGAATAGTTGCCGTAGCCGTGCCGCACCGTCCCTTCCGCCCACCGTGCGTGCTTTTCATATCCTCGCCGGCAATTTGGCGAGACGCTACTTCGGCCTTACTTCTCGCCGCCCCAAACGTATTTCAGACCGAGGCGGTAGTTGTAACCCAATGCGGGATAGCCGATCGCGTCCTGGTAGTGGCGATCGAAGAGGTTTGCGAAATGGGCCACGGTGGAAAAGCCATGGCCAAGGTCGATGCTGTTGGAGAGATCCCACCGCACGTAACTGGGATTGCTCGTCAGACCGAGGCCCAGGAAGTCGCTGTCGGTTCGCCGGCCCACGTAATATCCGGCGAGATTCCAGTTCATTCGCAGGAAGTGAGCGTTCGCTATCAGGTTGGCGGAGTGCAGCGGCCGCTTGAGCAGACGGTTCCCGGGAGCCAATGCGGGATCGAAGGCGTTGGGAGCATCGAGAACCTTGGAATCGTCGTAGCTGTAGTTTCCAGCAATGCTGAGCCACCGGGCGGCCTTTAGCTCAAACGACGAGTTCACGCCCGCCGCGCGAGCTTTGTCCGTATTGAAATAATTGCCGCCGAACGCCGGGCAGTTCGGCGCTGCTCCCCCGAACGTGAAACTCACGATGTCGCGAAAATCGCTGTGAAAAAAAGTCGCCGAGAAGCGGACGCGGTCGGAAGCGAAGTACTGATCGATTCCGGCGTCAATCGTGACGCTTTGTTCCGGCTTCAATTGCGGGCTGCAGTCCAGCGGCAGAATCGTGGGTTCCTTGATGCCCTCGCCGTAGGACGCACGCAAGCGCGTCGCGCCCCAGAATCCGCCGCCGGAACGCAGGGCATAGGAAGCGCCGGCGCGCGGCACCACCCGCGTTCCGAAAAATCCGTTTGCTTCCACGCGACCACCGGCAAGAAGGGTGAGCCGCTTTCCCAGTTGATAGCGACCTTCGATGTAACCCGCCTGATTGTGCCGCCCGGCGGATGGGCCGTTCTCCACTTCATTTTCATATCCCGCCGTGAAGCTTCCGTTCCTGAACCCGTAGGTGGACTGCTCCATTGCCCCAGCGCGATTGTATTTCGAAGCGAATATTCCGAAATCGGGCGAACCCACGACGTCCTGAAAGCGCGATTCGAAAGCCGAGAGCTGATGCTGCCAGTGTTCGCCGGTCGAGAAATTCCATGTGAGATTCGCCGCGAAGTCGTGAATTTCGCTGGTCTCACCGATCGTCGATCCCCCGGGCAAGAGAGTCTGGCCGGGCTGTCCCGCGTCGCTCGACGTGTTACGAAGCGTCAAGCGCAGCGAATCCGAATCCGAAAACTTCCAGCCGAAATTTCCGGAGGACGTTGCGACTCGAAAATAATCGCCGGGTCCCTGACCGCTGGTCGCGAAGTAATCGGTCGCCGCGGAATAGTCGAATTTCCCGAGCAGGCCGCTCAACTGGCCGTCGCCGTGGCCGGTGCCGAAAGTGCCGCCGTCCCCTTCGATCGAAATCGCCGGTATTTCGGTGGTGCCGCGATGCGTGAAAATCTGGATCACGCCATCCATCGCGTCGGAGCCGTACAGCGCACTCGATGCCCCGTGGACAATTTCAATTTTGTCGATGTTGGCGAGAGTGAAATTCGACAGGTCGAACGCGCCGCCTGGTTCGTTGACGGGCGTTCCGTCCACGAGCACCTTGGTGTAGGTGGAATCGCCGCCATCGAGAAAATAGGAGCCGATTCCGCCGTACGCACCGAGCCGCGTGAAGGACGCGCCCTCCTGCGAGGCGAGCATCTCCGCCAGCCATACCTCCTGCCGCTGGTCGATCTGTTCGCGGGAGATTACGTCCACGAGATCGGGCGTCTGCGTGGCGAGCGCGGGCTCCGCGCTGGCCGTGACGATCACATTCGACGACATTCTCTCGAGCGACAGCCGTATGTCCCACACTTGCGTCTGGCCCACGGACAAAGTGAACTCCTGCTCCACAGGCGCGAAAGAAGCGCGCTGAGCGATCACACGGTAGCGGCCTGGCGGCACGTCGATCGCAAATTTACCTTCCGTACCGCTGCGGGCGTTTACCGGCTCGCCGGGCGAATCGATGGGCCGCGCAACAATGGACACGCCTGCAATCGCGGCGCCGCTGGGGTCGGTTATGGTTCCGGTTATTGCGACGGATGTGGCTTCAGGTGTGGCGGTTGGTTGAGTCTGAGCGGATGCGGATTGATTAGGCAACAGGGAAATTGCAATTCCGGCGGCTGTGGCCAGAAGGCGGAGCAGTCTCATTTTTTTATCCCTTTCTCCCTCTCGCGCGGGAGTTGAAGGTTGTCCGGAGAGCGCACGCGGTGCATGCGAATCCGGATTGAGACTCCGCCGGTCTCCTGGCTTGGCGAATCGCCCATTGCTTCAGGGCTGGCAGCGCGGCCTTCCCATCCATGCCTCGAATGCATCTACGCTTCGCGGCGTGGTCAGTGGCCTATGCTGAAAACTTCTTCGCCTTACAGTCGCGCGGCGGCGACGGCTTTTCACCGTCTTCCCGTACACGGAGTCTCGGGTGATTGTCTACGGCGCGGAGCAATTCGCCCCGGCGCCGCTTGCGGAGGCCAGAACGCAGCCCCCGCCGAAGGAAAACGAAACCTGTTACGAAACGGGCTACCAAACTGGCTAGCGATCGCCTCGCAAGGAAACGCGGGGGCGTCCGCCCGGCCGTATTTCCACTTCCAGCGGCGCCTCGAAGACTTCTTCGAGGAGCGCGCGGTCATACACTTCCGCAGGCGTTCCCACGCGCAGGCACTTTCCCTTGTGCAGCAGGACGATGCGGTCCGCAAATTCCGCGGCCAGATCGAGTTCGTGCGTGACCACCAGCACCGTATGCCGCGTTTCGTCGGCGAGCCGCCGCAGCCGCTGCAAGAGTTCCACCTTGCCGCCGATGTCGAGATGCTGCGTCGGCTCATCCAGCAGCAGCAGGGACGGCTGCTGCGCCAGCGCGCGAGACAGAATCACTCGCTGCTTTTCTCCCCCGGATAGCTGGTCCATCCAGCGGTCGCGCAGCGGCTCCGCACCAACCTGCGCGAGCGCGTTTCCCACCATCAGGCAATCGTTGTCGGATTCAAAGCGCAGCCGCCGGCCGTGCGGATAGCGGCCCTGCAGGACGTATTCCCATACGCGCAGCGGAAACAGCAGCTCGCTCTCCTGCTGCACCAGCGCGATCCGTTTTGCGCGCGTCCGCAGATCGAGCGTGCTCACTTCCTCGCCGTCTACCTCAATGCGCCCGGCGAGAGGCTTG
>JBEKTG010000088.1:0-9955 GCA_049516275.1 Candidatus Acidiferrales bacterium | reverse complement strand
TATTCTCTTTTCTATCGCTCTCTCTATAAATGAACTACCTATCCCTGCTGTAACTTGTTGTCTCGAAAAAGGTTTGCTGCCATCTGCTACGCAGTTTCGCGCGGCCCCCTCCGCAACTCTGCGTAGTCCCCCTTCATTTCTGCGTCCCCCCTGTGCAGGCTGTGGAAATTTCTTTGCCTTGGTGATCCGCACCACGATGCCGGAAGGCACAGCCTGCGTCTCGATATAACCGCCCCGGCGCAGATCGCGCATCCAGCGCTCAAGCGTACGGGGATTGAATCCCGTCTCTTCTTCGATTTCCCGGTAGGTTATCGGAGATCCGCCCAGCACCCAGCCCACGCCGTCGTGCTGGCTGGTCTGCCGCAGCACGAGCCAACCGTAGAGCCAGATCGAAGCGCCCATGCTGGCGCAGTGCCGCTGCTCGAACAGGCCGCCCCGCAGGCCGGTGCTGAAATCCTTGCCTCTCATGCGGCGGCTCGCCCGGTCATCGGAGTCCTTCAGGCGCCAGAGGTGCGGGTCGCGTCACCAGATCGCGGTTGCGAGTGCAGAGCTCCCTGCAAACGCGTAAATGTGCGGATGCCATGTCAGCAATGCCCGCAATACGGAATGCGAACCTTCACGTAGCCATCGGGTGCGTTGTCGGAGATCCGTAGACGCACGATCTTTCGCACCGCTGCGCGCTTGAAGCAGAAGCCGCAAAGCCTTGCCGTTTGTTCGCGAACGCGGGGAGAGGAAGACTCCCGTTCGATCTTCCGCTGCTTTTGAACCGCGTAATATCGCTCGCGACGTTTCGCTTTCTCCTCCGCGAGATGGAATGGATCAGTGCGCCACCGTCGCATATACTCCCGGTTCTGCCGCCGCTTGTCCTCGACCTCTGCTTCACAACACCGTTTCCCCGCGGACCTGCTAAGCGAATCTCGCACGACGGCTTGGTCTGGCATCGCTTCCTCCTGGTCAAGAGATCTCGATAGCCTGCTGTGGTTCGCTTGCGCTGACGCGACTGCGCTGCGGCCGCCGCGCTCCGAGCCATAAGAACGCTGCAATCGCAAAATCACCCACGGTGTTCTCGAAACGATCGTGTTTCTACCGACTCTTCACCAGCGCGGCTGCCTTTTTCACCGCCATCCCTGGCGATAAACTCGATTTTTCGAAGCCGGTACTGCTACCCGCGTACCATTGCCGGGAGAATTGCGAGTGTTAGCCTGCCGCCTCGCCTTCCGCCGGAATCTTGGAAGAGCGAAAAAAACGGAGGAATCGGCATGCGCGCCCCCCAGCAGCCGCTGGAATACCTTGTGACCGCGTCGCAAGCATCACTCGAAGCGTTTGAGCTGGCCCAACTGAACCGCTCGGCCAATTTACGAAAGGAGCTGCGAGACATCCTCGACGAATGGCTGCAGACCGAAGTCGATGCGCGAGTCTCGCGCTGGATCCTCGAGTGCCGCCGCGCGCAGAACGACGATGCCAGCCCGCTCCCTGCGGCTCCGCGCAAGTCGGTAAGAATCGGCCAGCTCGACCTGACATTCCTTCCCCAGGCCAATCCTCCTGGCGCGCGCAACCCGCAGATCCCGGCGCAGGCGTGGAGCGGGAACGGGAAATGGCCGCCAGAATTTCCCGTGCCTGGCATGTTCTCTCCATCTCAGGATGTTCATACACCCACGACTTCATCCATGACTTCCTTAATGACCTCATCAACACCCTCGCCGATCAGTTTGCCCATGCCTTCGCCGATGACTCCGCCTATGACTTCAAAAGACGCCTTTGCAAGCCTGCGCCTCCTGGAAAAATTTCTAGCGCCGCCCGCGCAATCGAACGACACGGAGAATCCGCAAAGCATCCAATCCAACGCGGGAGCGCTATCGGATGAAGACCCTTCGATCGAGAGCGAGGCGCCTGTGTATCGCGCAACCAGCAGCTCTTGCCCGAATCACGCGGCGACGGCCCGCCGCCGAAAGCAGCACGGTAGAGCACGCGTCCGGAGCGCATTTCTACCAACCGTGCGACGCGCGCCCCACCGCTGCGGTCGACATCACCCGCAAGCAGTAAAGGAATCGGCAGCAGCCCGGGCCGCGTGGGGCCCTGCTGCTCGCAACCGACGCCAACGCTCGCCCCAAGCTTCCATCGCCTTCCCATCAGCATCTGCCCTCCCCTGCCATTCGCAAACGCGCGCGCTAAATATTTTGTCGCCCGCCTAGCGTCCAGCTATCCACAGTCCGCCTCCGCAAATCCGCAGCCATAACCGCAAGCAGCACCCACAACCCCCGCCCCAAACCCGTCCGCCAACATAACCTATCCATTACCCGCTCTTGTTTGCGATGCGGACTGGCCGGGGAAAATTGGTATTCACTCGATTACTCGGTCGGCGGAGGCGAGAATGACTGAGGGAACTACCGGGAGCGGGCTGGTGAGCAGGCTGAGGGCAAAACCGACCAGCTTGCGTGCTTGCACCTCGGCTAGCGATCGTCGCCTAGAGGGCTGCACGGCTGAGAATTTGAGGAATGCGGCGAATTCCGCGAAGAAGGCGCTGCGCGGGGGTCAAACTGCAAACCGTGGAAATGCTACCACAACCGTCACATCCCACGCTCATTCACGCAGCCGAAATGGCGATTCGCGGCTGAGAACTGGCGCGAAAGGATACGATGAGGACAGCGAGCGGTCGGGGGGCCTAACATTGCGGAAACTTGATGCGCACGGACCAGCTAACGAGGGACGACTCAGGAAGATGCGTTTACGTGCTACGGGGCGGCCAGGACTCCAATAGCTGCTCCTTGCGATAGATTAGGGCGTTGATGTCGTAGGGGGCTAGTTCGATGCTGTGGCCATGCGTGATGGCGTCGGTGGGGCAGGCTTCTACGCAATAGCCGCAGAAGATGCAGCGCGAATAATCGATGTTGTAAACCTTGGCGTAGCGTTCGCCGGCGGAGATTCTTTGCGTCTCCGTATTTTCCGCAGCTTCGATGTAGATGCAGTTCGCGGGGCAGGCGGCGGCGCACAAGAAGCAGCCGACGCACTTCTCAAAGCCGTGCTCGTCGCGCTGAAGGACGTGGATACCCCGATAGCGGGGTTGAACGCTAGCCGGAACGTCCGGGTAACTTTCCGTGGTGGTCTTGCCGAACATCGTCCGCAACGTCACGCTAAACCCTTTGAACAGTGTGACGAAGGTTTCCCCGACTTCCCTAACGATTGAAGGCATCGCCGATCACTTTAGCAAAGTTAGCCAGCTCAGGCAAAGGTCTTTCGCATACTTGGGCGGTCTTCAATTTGGAGAGAGCAAAGTCTCGCGGAAGAAACACCGCTAGCGGGAGGCGCTGCGCGCGATCTCTAGCGTCGCAGCAAACGCTCCGACCCGCAAGATCAACCTCGTCTCCGAAGAGCATGTCAGGACACAACCTGCTTTTCTTCCGCGAATGCGGGTACGACAAATCGAGTGTGGCATCGACTCATTCTCCCGGTGGAGCTACCGGAGGCGCCTCCTGGAGGCGGCCTTTGCCGACCATGGCGGCGGCGATCTGGCGGCCGTGGAAGCGTCCGTTCTCGATGAAGATGTCGGACGTATTTTTACCGCCGACTACGACGCCTGCTACGTAGATTCCCGGACGGTTGGTTTCGAGAGTTTCGGAGTTTACCTTGGGGCGCCGGGTTTCGGGATCGAGCTCGATTCCCTGGCGCTCGAGGAACGAGAAATCGGGATGATAGCCTGTCATGGCGAAGACCTGGACGCTGGGCACGGCCGTTTCGTGATTTGAGTTCTGCACCAGGACTTGATGAGGCTCGATTCGCGTCACGTGGGTATCAAACATTGCGCGGATTTCGCCCGCGCGGATGCGGTTCTCGATGTCCGGCTTGACCCAGTATTTCAGAGTCTTGCCCATTGCGGAGTCGCGATGAATCAGAGTGACATGAGCGCCGCCGCGGAAGAGTTCTAGGGCGGCCTCGGCTGCGGAATTCCTCCCCCCGATGACTACCACTTGCTGATTCCAATACGGATGCGGGTCGGTGAAGTAATGCGAGACGTTCGGGAGATCTTCGCCGGGTATTCCTAGGGGATTGGGTAGATCGTAGTAACCCGTAGCTATAACGATTTTCTTTCCGTGGTATTGCTGATCGCCGGAATCGGTTTTGGCGTGAACGACGAAGTCTCCCTCATTTCCGTCGATGCGCTCGACGCGCTCGTAGAGCCGCAGGTCGATGCCATAATGCTCGACGGCGCGGCGGTAATACTTCAGAGCCTCGACTCGCGTGGGCTTGCCGCCGGAAATCGTCATGGGAATATCGCCGATTTCCATGCGCTCGGGGGTGGTGAAGAAATTCATGTTGGTCGGATAGTGGTAGAGCGAGTTGCAGAGGCAGCCCTTGTCGATTACCAGCGCGCTCATGCCCGCGCGCTTGGCTTCGATGGCGCAGGCCAGGCCGGTGGGGCCAGCGCCGATGCAGATCACGTCATAGAGATTTGTCATAGAGCTAGTGTGCGATGGCGGATGCGAGATTTCAAGGCGGGCTGCTTTTGGACAGCAAGGCGTTTGTGGTGGCATCGCCGCCCTTGGTGTTTTGGAGGCACACAGGCAAGAGTGACTGCGCCACTAAAACCAGCGTTGCAGAGGTCGCTTATAGTGTCGAGTGGCAGATACGCGGATTGTTTGTTTTCAACAAGATGGATGTGATTCCGTTCGTCCGAGTGTGTCGAGTCAAATCGTCTGGAAATTGACACAAAATTACGCGTAATTTCGCCGGATTCCTGGTGCCGTTGGGCGATTCCGCAGAACATTGGAACGAACCGATTCGTTGCCGCCACGCACTGCATAACGCACCTCCTATTTCGACGCTAGCACAACGGGCGGCTGGCGCAAGGATGTAGTTGTCGTGGTTGGATTACGGAGCAGTGGGACCGCCGCACACCCCGCCAATCGGGAGATTGGCGTTCACAGGAAACCCAGCTGACGCAAGGTGTAGTTGTTGTGGTTGGCTTGCAAAAACTGCGAGGCTCTCGCCCAAATAATCGGACAAAGGCGAACTGCAACCGAAGCTTCAAGTTTCGATATTCGCGATATCAGCGTCGACGCGGGCGCGGGAGGCGATAGCGGGTCTCAGGCTGAGACGCCTCCATTAACTTAAAAGGTATTTAGTTATTCCACTTGACAGCGAACGGTAATAGAGATAGTTACTACCTACAAATCAGTGGTGGTGGATCGGAAGCACAAATCAAATTTAAGAACGTGCGGAGGCCCGGCAGGCAGAGGTAATCGCGGGTCACACAAAAAGGGGAATCTATGAAACTGAGGAATGCGCTACGGGTGTGTTTGTTTGCGGTATTGGCTGCCCTGTCCATCGGTGCGCCTGCGAATCTCCTGGCACAGTCTGCCGGAACGGCCGCGCTCACCGGGACGATTACCGACTCCTCCGGCGGGCGGGTGGCGAATGTGACGGTGACTCTCACGAGCGCGGCTACGAACCAGTCGCGCACGACCGTTACCGGGACCGACGGAACGTACCGCTTCTCCCTGCTGCCCCCGGGCACATACAGCGTGCGATTTACCGCTAAGGGATTCAAGACTGCCGACGTAGCGGACGTGGAGTTGTCGGTGACCGAGATCGTGGCTCTCGATCGCACTCTCGCGGTTGGAGCACAGACCGAGTCTGTTACCGTCGAGGCCACCGCTGAGACCCTGCAAACCGCCAGCTCGACTCTGGGAACCGTGGTGAATTCGAATACGGTGACCGAGCTCCCTTTGGCTAACCGCAACTACAGCCAGATTATTGGTCTTTCCGCGGGAGGCAATAGTGGCGTGAACGACGCAACTGCCTTCGGCAAGACCACCGTGGATATCTACGTCAATGGAAATTCCAACCTGCAGAACAATTTTCAGATGGACGGCGTGTCGATCGGAAGCATGGGCACATCGGGCCGAGCGGACGATAATGGAGTGTTCGTGGGCATTCCGATCATCAACCCCGACGCAATCCAGGAATTCAAGATCACCACTTCAACTTACGACGCGAGTTATGGACGCAACCCGGGCGCGAACGTGAACGTAGTCTCGAAATCCGGTACCAATTCGTGGCACGGCACTGCATTCGAATTCCTGCGCAACGGACAACTTGACGCCAACAGCTTCTTTTATAATCGAGATATTTGCGGCTCGCAATTCGCGGGCAAGAACTGTCCGAAGCAGGTGCTCACTCAAAACCAGTATGGCGGCGTGATCGGCGGCCCCATCAAGAAGGACAAGCTGTTCGTTTTCGGGAGTTATGAAGGCACCGGACAGAAAAACGGCGTCACGGCGGATGGCTTCTCTACGATCCCCAACTATCCGGTCGTCCCTGCGGGCGCGCGCAACACGCAGGCCTGGGTTTCGGCGCTGATCGCGGGGAATTGCAACAGCCTTGGTTTCGGCCCTACGCCTCCCTTGTCTTGCTCGGCTACCTCCGTCGCCCCGGTAGCTCTGAAAATGCTGCAACTGACGAATGCCGATGGCAGCTATTACTTCCCCACAAACCCCACGGGAGGCAACGTCAGTTATGCCGTTCCTGCAATCTTCAACGAAAAGCAGTACATCGCGAACAGCGACTATCTGGTGAATGACAAGAACACGGTGGCGATGCGTTTTCTCTACGACACCACTCCGCGAACACAGGCGTTCATCTGCGGCGTGTGCGGAGCGCCTCCGGGAGCGCCACAAAACAGCCAGTTTTCCAACAGCAACGCCGTGCTGAAGCTGACGACGATCGTTACGAACAATCTGGTGAACGAGGCCCGCATATCGTTTCAGCGGCTCTATTCCAACCAGGTAGACGGGCTTCCCACCGGCTATTCGCCCTCCAACCTGGGAATCACGCCCATCGTGCCGGGCACGCCCTTTGCGCCAATTATGTCGTTCCTGACGAACAGCTTCAGCGTCGGCGGATTCCTCGATTTCGAGGTAAGCCCCACGAACCAGATTCAGTTGGCGGACCAGGTGTCGTGGTCGCACGGACCGCATACCCTCCGAGCGGGTTTTGAGGTCGAAAAGGGCCAGTGGAACTTCGACTTCCCCGGCCTCGAGCGCGGGTGGCTATTCTTTCCGAGCTTCAGCAACTTTTTGGCTGCCAATACCCCCGGCAATATTTTGCAGTGCCTGGTCTGCGTCTCGGGCTCGCCCTTCAATAGCGGAGGAATCATCCATGGCTACCGCGCCACAAACCTGGATGGATTCGTGCAGGACGACTGGATCGTAAACTCGAAGCTTACCGTGAATGCCGGAATACGGTGGGAATACAACGGCATCTTTACCGACAAATATGGCAACCTGACCAACACGTGGCCGAGCCTGCTGGCGCCCAATTCCCAGGTGCCCACAGGGCCGGTGGGACTTCCGGCCAACTATGCCGGTACGGTGGTGGCGCCCAATTATCTAAGCCACTACGCGGCCCCGCCAAACGGTGTGCTCGTCAATTCCGCCGGTTCGGGCCCACTACAGGACCACCCGCCCTACACGAACTTTGCTCCACGGCTCGGGCTTGCTTACAAGGTATCCGATAAGCTGGTGGCACGCGCCGGATTCGGCTTCTTCTACGACAGAATCCCCGCCGGCACTTATTTCATGGGCGTGGAGCAGAACTTTCCATACGCCGGAACCCTCGACTACAGCGGTTCGGCCGCAGCTCCTTTCACGATCCAGAACCCATTTCCCGTCTACACCCCTGGAACGTTCCCGCAGCGTTATTTCAATCCCGCCACCGGAGCTTCCTCGGCTTTGACGGCGGTGGGTGTGACTCCGATCGTCCACACGCCGCTGGTGCGCGAGTACAACGTGAACCTGCAGTATGAATTTGCGCCGGGCTGGGTGCTGGAGACAGCGTACGTGGGTTCAGCGGGCCTCAACCTTACCGACAATGCGCAGAACCTGAACACGGCGGCCATTGCGAGCGCCGGTAATCCGGTGAACGGGATAACCACCACGACTGTGGGGAACGTGGCGGCCCGCGTGCCCTACCTCGGTTACTCGCCGACCGGAATGCAGATCACAACCTTTAATGGAAGCTCGAATTACAACAGTTTGCAGGTCACGGTCCGCAAACGAGTGGGACATGGGTTGAGCCTGCAGGGCGCTTACACCTGGAGCAAGGCCATGTCGCACTCGATCGCCGACAAATCGGACAGCAATATCGCGACGAATTTAGCCCAACAGTATGGCCCTTCCTACTTCAACCGTCCGCAGAGGTTCATTCTCAATTACGAGTGGGATATCCCCGCAGGGCAGCACACAGGGGTCACGGAAAAGCTGCTCAATGGGTGGAGCCTCTCTGGAGTAACAACCATCCAGGACGGGAATCCGATCACATTCGTGGATAGCAACGCGGGAACTGCCTACGGGACACAGGGGAACGGCACTGGCAACAACGGCCGGGCGGAACTGTGCGGCAATGGCCAGTCGATCGCAACGCCAGGTGGAATTGAAGCCCGCCTGGGAGGAGCAAGCGGGGGTATCGGGTACTTCAATCCGAAAGCCTTCTGCCCGGCACCGGCGATTATGCCCGACGGTGTGACCGTCACCACCCAGGCGGCGTGCCCATCATGCGCCACCCTTTTCGGCAATTCGGGAATTGGCATCCTTCTGGGGCCGGGACAATTTAACTTTGACAGCTCTCTGATGAAGACCACCAAGGCGACCGAGCGGCTTACCGTTCAATTCCGCGTGGACGCATTTAATTTGTTCAACCATGCGCAGTTCAACTCCATCGGACAGGGCGGCTGTTGCGGGCCTCAACCGTCTTTGCCGGATATTTCGAACGGGACATCGGGAATCATTTCGAGCACGAGCGTAGGGCCGCGGGTGATTCAGTTTGGGTTGAAGATGCTGTTCTAAAGTGAGCTTAGCGGAGGCAATTATCCATCGCTCCCCATGGAGCGATGGATTCCTCCTCAAGGTGCGAGGACGTTTCCCTTCGCTATCACTCCCCGGGAACGCCAATCTCCCGATTGGCGTTGTGTCTTACAGCAGCAATGCCTGACAGCGAAAGAAGAAGCAGGTCCCTCACCCGGCCGCGCTTCGCGCGTATGGGCTCATGATGACAGCGAAAGGCTAAGGCTTCAAACGACGACGGGCAGACGCATCGAACAGCGAAGGACACAAGGCTTGGAGCAACTAAAGGCGAAGGATTACGAGAGATTCTTCGCGCAGGGACGGCGCTCAGAATGGCTGCGTTTTTGTGGTTACTCGCGCGGCGTTAAGGCAAAGCGGCATTCAGGCTAAAACATAAGACCCGCCAATCGCGAGATTGGCGTTCCCAGGGGGCGGCTTCGGCGACATCCTGCTGCGTCATGCGGCACTTTGGCTTCGCCGAAGCCCTGCGATTTGAGTTTTACCTGCCGTTACCTCGCTAGCGGGTCCGGGCGCATTTGGACTTTGACTACCTTGTCCTTGGTTCCCTGGCCGCCTTCGAGGTGCCACGCTGTGTAGGGATTGTAGCTGGTCCAGAAGGCGCGGCCTTTCCAGCCGGCCTTGGCGTTGTCGATGCGGCCCTGCATCGAGCGGGCGAAATAGCCCATCGGGTAGGGGATGCGGATCGTCACGAATTCGCCTGTTTTCGGGACCAGCGCGAGGATGGCGTCGGAATTGACGGCTCCCGTCATGGGCACGTCCTTGCCCAGGCCTAGAATGCCGTGGCGGTCCGCGAAGATCAGATAGGTGAGGTTGGTGTTGATGGCTATGCCCTGGAACGTCGGACCTGCCTTGCGATAGATCGTCCAACCCTCGGGGCAGTGCTGTCCGGTGGCGGTGGGCCCGCGCAGGACCTTGCACTTGCGACGGTCAAACGAGGTGATGTGATCGCTGCCGCGCCAGTTCTGCCAGGCCACGCCTTCGCTATCGACGGAAACTCCTCCTGAACTGAATATCGGGGGATCCTGACCCTTCGGCGGCGCGTAGACCTCGGCGTAACTCGTGTAGGGCGGATTGGAGCCTCGCACGATGCGCACAAG
>JBEKTG010000087.1:0-11018 GCA_049516275.1 Candidatus Acidiferrales bacterium | reverse complement strand
TTTTTCATGAATGCTCCACCGCATTGGGTGTTTACGACGATGGCGATTACAAGTGGCGTGGCCGCATATTTCTCAGGAAGAATTCGTTCGCTTCGGAACCCCGGGCAGATATTGCCGCGATGAGAATCGTGTGAGCCTCGGCGTTTACATCCAGGTGCCGTTCTGCCAGACGAAGTGTACCTACTGCAATTTCCACACGGGTGTGGTTTCGCGCAATCGCTACGGCTTGTACGCGGATGCGGTGTGCCGCGAGATTGCGCTGGCAGCGGAAGAGAACGGCGGCGCTGGCGCTACGGAGAATGCCGTCGATACGGTCTACTTTGGCGGCGGTACGCCTAGCCTCCTCGATCCCTCCGACCTGGCGAAGATGGTGGATCGTCTCCGCGCGCGTTTCCTGATGGCCGGGACTGCGGCGTCCGGGCTTGCGGCGCAACCGGAAATTACGCTGGAAGCTGACCCGGAAACCATCACCGCGGAGAAGGCGGCGGCTTGGCTGGTGGCCGGTTTCAATCGCATCAGCCTGGGAGCGCAGTCGTTCGACGACTGCGAGCTAAAATCGTCTGGCCGGATGCACCGCCGCGCGGACATCTATCGCGCGGTTGAAACGCTTAGACAGGCGGGCTTTCGAAATATCAGCCTCGATTTAATCGCCGGGCTTCCTCACCAGGCGCGCGAATCCTGGAAATGTTCGGTTAGTGAGCTTCTGGAGCTTCGCCCGGAGCACGTTTCCATTTACATGCTGGAAATCGACGAGGGCAGCCGCCTGGGGAAAGAATCGCTTGCGGGCGGAAACCGTTACAGCGCGAGTGCCATCCCCAGCGACGATGCCATTGCCGAATCGTACGAATCCGCTTGCGCGCGGCTTGCTGCTGGCGGCTATGAGCACTACGAAATCTCGAATTGGGCGCTGCCGGGCTGCCGCTCACAGCACAATCTGAAATACTGGCGCCGCCAGCCCTACTTTGGCTTTGGCGCGGGGGCACACTCGTTTGACGGCCGCACGCGCTGGGCCAACCTTCATGACTCGGCGCGGTACGTGGACTGCATCGAGCAGGGAATTTCGCCGCGCGAGCAAATCGAGCCCGTGACGGCGGGGCAGGCGCTGGAGGAAGAATTCTTCCTTGGCTTGAGGCAGCTTGACGGCATTGATCTGGGGCGTATCGAACGCGATTACGATGCGGAGCTGCCCGGCCGCATCGGAGACCTGCGCGGTCGAATTACCAATCTGCAATCGCAAGGGCTGGTTGAGCTGGATGGAACGCGTCTGCGTCTGGCGCCCGATCGGCTTTCGGTTTCAAATGAGGTGCTGGTCGAGCTGCTCGGCTAAGTTTCCACGCAGCAGGATTTCGGTAATCCCCAAGAGCCAGAACCGGGTCATTCTGAGCGCGGTTATTACGCGAAGAATCTCTCTTGCCTCATTCCGGAATCGAGGAGGGATCCTTCGCTGCGCTCATGATGAGCGCTGCGAGGAAGGGCGGACTGCGGCGCAGAGGTGAGACAAAACGCCAATCGGGAGATTGGCGTCCCCAGGGGGCGACGCCCTGGCGCGCCGAAGCTTTGCCCTGCGGGAATGCCCGACGGCGAAAGAAGAAGCAGGTCCCTCACCCATCCGCGCCGGGCGCGTATGGGCTCAGGATGACAATTTAGAGCAAAGGCGGGCGGAAAGGCAGCGGCGAAAGAAGGCAGTGGCGAAGTGGGCGGCGGCGGAAAAAAAAGTAGCGGCGAAAAATAGCGCTCTAATTCTCGAGGCCTAGTGCGCGGATCTTGTGCAGGAGGGTTTTGTAGGAGACGCCTAGCTTTTCGGCGGCGCGCGTTTTGTTCCACTTGGATTCGCGGAGGGCATTCTGTATTTTGAAGCGTTCCACGTGGGTTACGGCGCGCTGCGACACCTCTTCTAGCGGGCCTTCCCACAGAAACTGCTCTTCGAGCATTCCATCGGGCAGTTCTTCGGGGGCGGGCTTTGGGGCGGGCAGCCGCAAGGCGATGGTGTCGATCTCCGAACCGTTCCCCAGGATGGCTGCGCGCTCGATGGCATTTTGCAATTCGCGGACGTTTCCCGGCCAGGAATAGGTTCCCAGCCTCGTGCGCGCGTCGTCCGCGAGAGAAAGCTCGGGCTTGCGGAACTCTCGCTTGAAGCGGTCGAGAAAATGTTCCGCGAGAAGAATCACGTCGTCTCCGCGGTCGCGCAGTGGTGGAATGGTGATGGGCACGGCGGCGATGCGAAAATACAGGTCTTCGCGGAAGGTCTTGTCGGCAACCGCGGCGCGGAGGTCTTTATTCGTGGCGGTCACGATTCGTACGCTGACTCCAATTTCCTGCGTGCCGCCCACGCGCTCGAAGCGTCTTTCTTCCAGGACGCGCAACAGTTTGCTTTGAATCGCCAGCGGCAGCTCGCCAATTTCATCGAGGAAGAGCGTGCCGCGGTGAGCCAGTTCGAGTTTCCCGATCTTTCGCGCTCCGGCTCCGGTATAGGCGCCGCGTTCATGGCCAAAGAGTTCATTTTCGACCAAACCTTCGGGAATGGCCGCGCAGTTTAGCGCGACAAAGGGCTGGGTGGCGCGCGGGCTGAGGTGATGAATCGCCCGGGCGAAAAGTTCTTTCCCGGTGCCGCTTTCTCCGAGTAACAGAACGGTGGAATCGGTGGCGGCGACCCGCTGGGTCATCTGGCTGGCTTCTTTCATCGACGGATGATCGCCGACGATGCGGGGGAAGCCGTAACGAGCCGCATATTCTTCGCGGAGCAGAAGATTTTCGCGCAGCAATTCCTGCTGCTTCGCCGCGCGTTCGAGAAGGATTTTCAAGTGGTCCAGGTCCACCGGCTTCTGGATGAAATCGTAGGCGCCTTCCTTCATGGCGGTGACGGCTTCTTCCACGGAACCGTACGCCGTGAGAATGATGAAAGGAAGCGTTGCATCGACGCGGCGGGCTTCGCGCAAAACGTCGATCCCGGAATTGCCGGGCAGCTTTAAATCGGAAAGAACCAGCAGGTAGCGGCGACTGCGCACCTTGTCGATCGCGGAATTCCCATCGGGCGCTTCTTCCACCGCGTATCCGGCGCGTTCGAGCGCCTTGCGGAGCATGGCCCGCAGTTCGGGCTTGTCTTCGACAAGTAGGACCGGTTCCATTGCCGCGTTCTAGCGACCCCAGCCGGGATCGCCCCCGGATTTGCGGAGTTCGTCCTGGGCGTCGTCGATGGCCTGCTGATCGGCCTCGATCTGCTTTTTCTTAGCGTCAATATCGGCGGTTTTTTTGTTGATGTCGTCGCGGGAGAGCTGCTGCTGCATGGCCTTCACGGGATCGTTGTAATACTGCACGTCGAGCGTGCCGAGCTCGCGCTGCATCACGTCGAGATCCTGCTTGTCCTGGTCGAGCTTGTGATTCAGCTTGGCGAAGCGATCGCGCCAGGCCTTTTCGTCATTACTTGAACCGCTCGCGTTTCCAGGGCCAGCTGCCGACTTGTCGTCCGGCGCCGCGGAAGGCGTCTCGCCCACCGAAGAAATGCCGCCGGAAGTGGGGATATTTTCGTTGGTGAAGACTTTGGGAGGCTTGGAGGAGTCCTTTTTCTGCTCGCGAGCCTTCCGCGCGGCCGCGGCGATTGAACCGGTCTGCGGAGCGGGCGTCGCGTCTGGGGAACCTTCCACTACGGTCGTCTTGGCATCGTCCTGCGAGCCGGAACCGGAGGGGGGGACCGATTGCCCGCCCTGCGACCCATGTACCGATTGCTTTTCCTGGTTGGGGCCGGTCTGCTGACACAAACTCGTGGCTGGAAGAGCCATGGTTACGATGAGAGCCGAAAGCCTAAGAAGTCGAAGCATTGATTGAGCCTCCTGGGAGGCAGTATCCGGGCGAATAGCCTGCCCTTTAGTTTAGATGCTGGCGGCTTGCGAGGGGAATAGAGAGGGCGAGGGCTCCTGCCGCAAAGGTAACCACAGGAGGAACTCGGCGCCTCCGCCCTGGCTATTGCGGGCCTCGATGCTGCCCCCGTGCTGGAGGGCGACTTTCTGCACTACCGCGAGCCCCAGGCCGGTGCCTTCCGATTTGGTGGTATAGAAGGGCAGGAAGATCTTGGGCAGATCGCGTTCAGGAATTCCCGGCCCATTGTCCGCTATGCAGATGCGCTGCCATTTTCGGCCGCCCAGCTCTTCCAGCGTTCCGGAGATCAGGACGCGCGGGGATTGGCCAGCGTCGCGGCCTGCCTCTGCCGCGTTGCGGGCCAGGTTCAGCAAGGCTTGCCGGAGAAGGGCTTCGTCCCCGGGTAGATCGAGAAAAGCGCCTTCGCACTCGACCGTGCATTGAGGGAACGTCTCGTGGACGTCCTCGGCGATGCGCTCGACCAGCGGCTGCATCGAGACAGTCTCGTAGCAGATTTCGAGCGGCTTGGCGAAGCGTAGGAATTCGGTTACCACATGGGTGAGCGAGCGCGTCTGGTCGAGGATGCGTTCGGCGGATTCGTGGATGTCGCCCGGTTGCGCCTCGCTGCGGATCATCTGCGCGTAGCCCGAAATCGTTGCCAGGGCATTCTTGAATTCGTGGGCGATACCCGCGGACATTTCACCCAGCGCCGCAAGATTTTCTTTCCAACGGATTTGCTTCTGGAGGGCGGTCAGCTCGGTAAGATCGCTCATCAGGCAAAGGGCGCCGCTGATCTTCATCTCGGGCGCGCCGGGAGAATCGGCGAGATTGCCGTGATTCACGCGCACGCTGTTGCGCAAATGGCGGTAAATCGGTGAAATCGTGACGCCGAGACGGCGCACTTCGCCGTCACGGGTGAGATGCTCCACTTCGCCGCGATGGAACGTCTTCCCTTCGCTCAGGCACGCGGCGAGCATCTGCGTGAGGTCGGAGTCAACGCCGAGGATCTCCTTGTACGAGCGATACTGCAGCGGGCGCATGGCGAGCGCCTGCTCCGCCGCAGGATTGGCGGTTCCGATCGCTCCTGTGGCGTTTACGAGCAAAAGTCCCGTGGGCATGTTGCGGGTGACTTCTTCCGTGAGGCGTTCGGATTCCTGGGCGCGTTCCTGGGCGACGAGATGCAGGCGCGCTAGTTCCTTTTCCTGCGCGCGCAGTTTTTCGATGACGCCCTGCATCGAAGCGGCCATGAACGCGTCCGCGTTCCCGCTCGACGACTTTGGCTTGGACCATTCGTCGCCTGACGTTGCAGCTCCCCCTCGCAGGAATTTGCGGGCCAGCACGGCAAAGACTCCAATCACCGCGACAAGCGCTACGAACGTGACGATAACGTAGGTGATTCCCAGCGACGGTATCTGCGCGCCGCCGTGGACGATGGCGTGGGTGGGAAAGGATTGATTCATGGTTTAGCGCATCAGCAGCGTCGATTGGTACCAGTTTACGACCGGCGTTCCGAAAAAGACGACCACCAGCGCCGCTATACCGAGAAACGTGCCGAACGGTAATTCGTAGTCCGAGCCTTTGCGTCTCGCGAGAATGAACGCGATACCCAAGACGCTGCCGAGCAGGGAACCGGTGAAGATAGTGAGCAGGGTTCGCTTCACTCCCAGGAACGCGCCGGCCATGAGCATCATTTTCACGTCACCCAGTCCCATACCCTCCCGGCCTCGCAAACGGAAGTACGCCTCGGAGACCAGCCACAGGAATGTGCTGCCCGCTGCGGCCCCTAAGAGTGAATCGGCAAGTGAGAGCACGGGCGGAGGGAGAGGCGTGGAGAATATGTGACTCGTGAGCAAGCGGGCCGTGCCGTCTGCTGGCTTCGTGAAGAGGCTGAGCGCCACGGCCATCCCAAATCCCGTGAAATTCACTGCGTCGGGGAGGATTCGTTCCCGCAGATCGGTGAAGACGAGCACGATCATCAGGGACGAAAATACCGCCCATTTGAGGGCTTCCGCGGTGAGTCCAAAAGCAAGATAAGACGCCAGGAAGAGCAGGGCGTTTAGCAGTTCCACGATGGGGTACATCCACGAAATGGGCGCTTTGCAAAACCGGCATTTGCCGCCAAGAGCGAGATAGCTGATCACCGGAATGTTGTCGTAGGGGCGAACCTCGGCGCCGCACTGGGTGCAGGCGGAGGCGGGCGAAACGATCGACTTCCGCTCCGGGATCCGCACAATGCAGACGTTCAAAAAGCTGCCAATGACGAGTCCAAACAGAAATACGAAGGCGCCGATCAGCAGCGGGGGAGTCACTGTTTGAATCTGCCACATCCCATCCGGGCGCTCAAGCGGGCTCGCGGCGGCCGTGTCCGACTGCTAACGCTGGGGATCGACTAAACTCCGTCCCTTTAGAAAGTTAGGAGTATCCGGCGAGCGATCAAGGCGTCGGCGTTTTGATTGCGGGCGCTGGGTCGGCTATAGTCGAAGTCTGCGATGAAGTCCTGGTTCGAACAAAAAGTCCGAAGATATGAGCACATGCGGTGGGCGCAGGAGCCCAACCGCCGGTTGCTGCCCTTTTCCTGGGGGCTCGAGCACATCGGCGGCGATCCGAACGATCCCGATCCGGCCGGCTTCCTCAACCGCTTTGTGGAAGCCACCGTTGCGGCGAGCGACGAGTGGTTTGCCGCGCCTCCCGCCGACGACTACGAGCTTGAAGATAACGTACTCACGTTTACGAGCGCGGTGGCATCGCCGTGGAAGGAAAATAATCGCGTCTATGGGCAACTGTTTCCCGGGCGCCGCAAGGCGGCGGTGGTCGTGCTGGCTCAATGGAACGCGCGATGGGAGGAGCAGCAGGACATCTGCCGCTACCTCAACCGCCTCGGTCTGACAGCGATCAAGATGAGCCTGCCGTACCACGACCGCCGCGCTATTCCCGGCCATCCGCGCGCCGATCATTTGATCAGCGCGGACATCGGCCTGACGCTGCAGGCCAACCGCCAGGCTGTGGTGGACGCGCGGCGAACCGCCCGCTGGCTCGAATCGCAGGGATATTCTCCTGTGGGCATTCTGGGGACGAGCATCGGCTCGTCCATTGCGTTCATCACCATGTGCCACGAGCCTGCCTTGCGGGCCGGGGCATTTCTGCACGTGGCGACTTATTTTGGCGACGTGGTGGCGAATGGCTTGACGACGATGAACGTGTGGGAATCGCTGGGGGCGAAAATATCGCCCGAAGAGGCTCGGCACTACTGGTCGCCGATCAGCCCGTTTCCGTATATCTCGAAGCTCGAGGGTGCCGGGAAGAAAATCTTTACCGTTAGCGGCAGCTACGATCCGACATTTTGGCCCGAGTTCACGAACTCTTTTCTGGAGGGAGCGCGCGGGCGTGGTGTGGAGATCAAGAGTTTGCTGCTGCCTTGCGGACATTACTCGCTCGGTACGGCGCCTTTCAAATACATCGCTGGGTACCGTTTTGGCACATTCCTGGCGCGGTCGCTGGGTTAGCCTGCAACGAGTCGCGATTTAGCGGCAGCCTAAGGTATCTTCTTAGCCGGGGCGCGCTCTTCTCGCGTGGCACCTTCCGCCGCTCCGTTCGAGGCCGGGAAAAACTGGCGATATTTCTCCGGCAGGGATTTCGGCCGGCCCAGGCTGTCACAGATTACGTGCAGCGTTTCGCCGGTGGCGATCAGCTCGCCGGTGGCTTGATTGAAGATTTCGTATCCAAAGCGCAGGGTGCGGCGCTGCGATTGTGTAACTCGGGTGCGGATTTCGAGAACGTCGTCGAAGCGCGCGGGGCGTTTGTAGCGGCAATGGGCCTCGGCGACGACGATGAAGCTGTCGTCCTCGGTTTCCATCTGCTTGTACTCGAAGCCGAGTTCGCGGCAGAGTTCGACGCGCCCGATCTCAAACCAGGTGAAATAATTCCCGTGGTGCACCACGCCCATCTGATCGGTTTCGGCGTAGCGTACGCGCGTGATTGCTTCGGAATAATCTTTCATTCGGATCGGTTACCGTTTACCGTCCCGGCCAGCGGGGCTCGCGTTTCTCGAGGAATGAGGAAAGCCCTTCGCGAAAATCCGCGGTGGAGCGAATGGCGGCGTTTTCGCGGATCGCCATTTCCAGTTCCGCTTTCAGGGCAGATTCTTCATATCCAAGGAGCAGGCGCTTCGTGCGGGTGATGCTCGCGGGGCTCGCCGCGAGCAATATACCAGCAAACTCCTGCACGCGGGCGGATAGCTTATCCGAAGGGACGATTTCGGTGACCAGTCCGAAACGGTGCGCCTCGGCCGCGTCTACGATCCTCCCGCTGATCAGCAGATCGCGTGCGACTTTCTCTCCGGTCTGCCGGCGCAGGAACACGGAGACGATCGCGGGGATGAATCCAATCTTCACTTCGGTGTAGCCGAACTTCGCTTCCGGCACCGCCAGCGTGAAGTCGGCGACCGTGGCGATTCCGCAGCCGCCGGCGATCGCAGGGCCGTTGACGGCGGCGATGACCAGCTTGGGGAAGCTGTAAATGCGGTAGAGGAGATTCGCGAACAGGCGCGAGTCTGCAAGGCTCTGGTCGATCGATTGGCCGGCGAGGGAGCGAAGGGCTTCGAGGTCCATCCCGGCGCAGAAGGCTTTGCCCGCCCCTGTGATGATCGCTACACGCGAGGCGCTGCTTTCGATTTCCTGGAGCGCCACCAGCAGGTCGTCAATCATTTGCGGGGAGATGGCGTTGCGCTTCTCCGGGCGATTGAGCGTGAGCGTGGCGACTTCGCCTTTGTGCTCGAGTTGGAGTGTTTCGTAGCTCATCTTGTGCGCGACTAGTTGGGCTTTGCCGCTTCCGGCGCCGGCGCGTGGGCGTAGCGCTCGCGCAATTCGCCGGTCATCGCGCAGGCGATGGCGAGCGACTTCGTATCGATTCCCGTTGCTACGCCGCGCGCGGCGAGTGTCGCCAGTACTGTTTCCGTTGGGACATTGCCTACGAGTTCATCGCCGGCGAAAGGGCAGCCGCCCAGGCCGGTGAGCGCGCCGTCGAAGCGGCGGCAGCCGGCCTTGTAAGCCGCGAGGATCTTTTCGGATGCGCGGTCGGGGCGGCTGTGGAGGTGCACGCCGATCTCGACGCCCGCGACGCACTTGCTGGCCGCTTCGTACACGCGAGCTACGTCGTCCGGCGACGCCGTGCCCACCGTGTCCGCGAGAGAAACGAGCCGCACTCCGATGTCTTTCAGCCAGATCATCGTGTCTTCGACGATTTCCGGCCCCCAGGGTTCTTCGTAGGGGTTGCCGAACGCCATGGAGATGTAGATCACGAGCTGGCGCGACTTTGCTTTCGCTTCCTTCTGCAGCTTTTCCACGAGCGCGCGGGATTCGGCCCGCGACATGTTGGCGTTGGCGCGGCGGAAATACGCGGAGATTGAGTACGGGTAGCCAATAGTGGTCACTCCGGGCGTGGCGAGGGCGCGTTCGAGCCCCTGCTCGTTCACGACGATGCCGATGATGTCCGGCGACTCGCCCGAGGGCGATTTTACGTGGCTCAATTCGCGCATCACGGCCTCGCTGTCCGCCATTTGCGGCACGTGCTTGGGAGAGACGAAGCTGACCGCGTCGATGTGGCGAAAGCCGAGAGACACGAGGCTCTTCAGGTATTTTACTTTTTCTTCCGTCGGGATGATGTTCGCGAGGCCTTGCCAAGCGTCTCGCGGGCATTCGACTACCGTCACCGTTTCCAAGGAAGCTCCGTTTCTATAATTAAAGGGCGGCGATCAGGTTTGCAAGACCCCGGTTTTAAATTCGGGTATGGCCGGGTTCAGCGCGGCGCATTCGAGCGCTTCGATCAGGGCTTCGCGCGTGCGCGCCGGATCGATGATGGCATCCACCCAGAGGCGCGCGGCGGCATAGCGCGGGTCGGTCTGATGCTCGTAGGTGGCGCGGACCGACTCGAACAGCTCCTTTTTCTCCGCATCGCTCAGCTTCTTACCCTCGCGCTCGAGCTGCTTGATCTTGATTTCTACCAGCGTACCAGCGGCGGACTCGCCGCTCATTACCGCGTACCGCGCCGTGGGCCACGCGAAAAGGAAGCGCGGATCGTAGGCCTTGCCGCACATAGCGTAATGCCCGGCGCCGAAGCTGCCCCCGCAGATTAGCGCCGGCGCGGATGATGCCGCTCCATTCCGCTTCCTTGCCGACCATGAAGCCGTTCACGTCGTGCAGAAAAACCAGCGGGATGAGGTTCTGGTTGCAGTCGAGGATGAAGCGCGCGGCTTTGTCCGCGGCTTCGGTGTAAATCACGCCGCCGAATTCGATGCGCTTGTCGCCGGTGCCGGGCGCGGCTACGGTGACGCTCTTCTTCTGGTTCGCGACGATCCCCACCGCCCAGCCGCCGATGCGCGCATAACCGCAGACGATCGTCTGGCCGTATTCGGCTTTGTACTCGTCGAAGCTGCTGCCGCCAGCTTGTTTATCAACGACGCGTGCGATGATGTCGCGCATGTCGTATTGCTTTGACGGTTCGGCGGAGAAAATACCGTAGATTTCCTCGCCAGGATGGGCGGGCGGCTCCGCGGGCTTGTGATCGAACGGGGCGGCGGCGGGATGGCCCATCTTCTCGACCAGCGAGCGGATACGGTTGAGGCACGCCTCGTCGTCCGGCTCGCGAAAGTCGATGGTGCCGCTGATCTGTGCGTGCATCTGCGCGCCGCCGAGTTCTTCCGCGGAAGTTTTCTGTCCGATGGCAGACTGCACGAGCGCGGGACCGGCGAGAAAAAGGCCGCTGCCCTCCGTCATCAGGATGCTGTCGCACATCACCGGCAGATAAGCGCCGCCTGCCACGCACATGCCCATGATCGCCGTTATCTGCGGGATGCGCATGGCGCTCATCACGGCGTTGTTGCGGAACACGCGGCCGAAATCGTCGGTGTCGGGGAAAACGTCCTCCTGCAGGGGAAGAAAGATACCGGAGGAATCGACGAGGTAGATCGTCGGGATGCGATTTTCGATGGCGATGTTCTGGGCTCGAATCACTTTCTTGGCGGTTATCGGGAAAAAGGCGCCGGCTTTTACGGTGGCGTCATTCGCGATGAGCATCACGCGGCGTCCGGCAACCTGCCCGAGGCCCGTGATCGTTCCCGCCGCGGGCGCGCCGCCCCATTCCTCGTACATGCCGTATGCCGCGTAGAGGCC
>JBEKTG010000086.1:0-11530 GCA_049516275.1 Candidatus Acidiferrales bacterium | reverse complement strand
TCACGCGGCTCGAGCCGGTCGGCCTGCAGCCACACATTCTTGATCCCCGGAATCCTCGCCGCCATCTCCTTGACGCCCGCAAGCACGCGCTGCTTGTCTGCGGCCGAAACTCCCGGGTTCCATTTGATCTCGACCACGTGAATGATGGTTTTCGGCTGCCCGAACCGGTTCTGCCCCGCCGCGTAACCGCTCGCAAAAAGACCAGCCGAAAACGCAATGATCCCGGCCGCCCGAATTGTATTCCTGAATGAAATGCGCATAAGTTCTCCCCTCCACAATCTTAAGAGTTGAGTGTAAGCAACAGCGCGGCCCGCTGCAATCGTCTGACCGGGCAAAGCGGGAGGCGGGGCAAAAGCACACTGCTCTTTTGGTCTCGCCGCCAGCCCTGGATCATTCGAAGTTTCATCGTTACTTAGGAGTTGATCGACCCATCCCGTATTGCTTATCGAGATCACGGCCACACCAGGGGCAAAACTTTATAAGGACGCCCCCCGCCGATGGATCGGTGGGCTCGCTATTCGGAAGGCGACTCTGAAGGAAGCACCAGAATGCTTTTTTCTTCCAGACTAAACCTGCTCGAATCGCGCCGTTTCCTGATCCCGAAGCGTGCGACTCAAACTGTGGACAACACCAGCTCAAATCCACTTACAATCTCCCCCCGGTACGACGGTCATTCAGGACTTGGTCCCATTGCGAGCGTCATCGTTCAGCCCATGCGCCGTCTTCGTTCGTCACAATGGCAATCGAATTAATTCCCGCAATGCGGACTTGCTGAACGACCGCTTCAACATCTTCATTTCTCGCCCTTGAGTCCGCGCTGAGAAAAACTTTTCTTTCTGCTCCTTGCTTCATCGCACCCCTTATCAAAGTTGGTAGCTCCTCGGAAGAACTTTGGACATTCCTGAAGAGGACCTTCCCATCCCGTTCCACCGTCACAGTGATTGCGTCTTCTCGCAACGCACCCGGCTCCAATTGAGTATATTGAGCCTTCGGCAGATCAACAGCCGATAGAAGGTCACGCCGATCAGTGGTGTGAGTGAGGAACAGAAAAAGAATAACCACCATCACGCCCGCGAAGGCTGAAACATGAACGCCAGAATAGTAGCGTGACCTCCGTTTCGCCGCTCGGCGCGCTAGTTCGTGGCTGGGTCTCCACATAAGTCACCTTCACGGGAAGTATCACCGGCAGCTCATCGCTGAGTAATACCAGATGGAGCAGTCGCGGCGCGCAATGCCGTTATCATTCTGTTTCTAAGTCATACCGATGTTGGGCGCGATACAGCCGCGTGCCGTCCGGCTTTATGGCATAGAACAACAAAGCGCCCTTCGAACCGTTTTTCATCGGGTGTGCAACCACCGTTATTGGATCGCCCGGTCTATACGTCATCGGACTCCAACCCTCGTCCTTCATGATGTTGACGCTCGACGCTTCGATGCTCCACGTTCCGGCAGTGGATGAATTCTTTGCATCACCGCCAACTGTTATCACGATGTGACTATGTGGGTTCTCCCACCGGTATTCCTTCACGATGCCCTGATAGGTAACATTCCGGCCCATGTCGAACATCATCCGGGAATGGTGAGCCAAGGATCGAGGGGCCGCCAGCAGCAACACCAAGGCGACGCTCAAACTCACAATTGTTTGCCTCGCGGTCATGGTCGTCACTGGAACCATACACCCCAGCACTTCAGGTCCAGATGCTTGCTTGATAATGCGTGACTAAAGCCTTACCAGAGTCCCATCTCAGCCGCAATCGACCCTTGAGTGCCGCACCTGAATCCAGCCAGCCCGGAATTCTAGCCCCGGAAATCCCGATTGACCTCGCGCTTTTAACTCCAGTAGCATCCGAGCGACGATAGCTGCTACCGATAGCCTTTAGGGGGCCGATTTGACTTGTCCCAAGTGCGGGATCTTCACGCCGGATGACGCGGGATTCTGCGGCTCGTGTGGCCAGCCGCTCGCCACATCACCCGCGGCTTCGCACGACGACGCTGCTCCGGCACCCTGGGCGCGTCCCGCTCAGGCTCGCATTGCCTATGCAGGCTTCTGGCTTCGCCTGGCCGCCTACCTCATCGACAATATTCTGCTCGGCGCCGTGCTGGGCAACATCCTTCTGCGGCCGCTGATGGGAAAGCCGGGAGGCATCCCCGCCGACGACCCGTGGTTCATGTTCACCAACACCAGCCCGCAGGTAACCGCCCTCATGCTTCTCTTTCTGATGGGCAACTGGGTCTATTTTGCCGTGCTGGAAAGCTCTCCGTGGCGAGCCACCCTCGGCAAAAAGGCCCTCGGCCTGAGCGTGGTCGATCTGGCGGGCAACCGGATTTCTTTTGCTCGCGCCTCGGGGCGTTTCTTTGCGAAAATTATTTCGTCCATGACGTTCCTGATCGGATTCGTCATGGCGGGCTTCACGGCGCGAAAGCAGGCCCTGCACGATATGCTGGCCGGCTGCCTGGTCACCCGAAAAATTTAGGATCGTCGCGCCGCGCATTGGCAAGGAGCGAAGTCATGTACTGCACCAAATGTGGCAACGCAGTCCCGGAAGGCGCCGCCTTCTGCCGGACCTGCGGAAATGCGGTAGCCGGCCCGGTCCCCAATCTGGAAGACGCAATGCCGCCCGCCGCCGCTGGCGCTCTGGAACCGCCGGTTGCCTTGCCGCCGCCCCCCATCGCCGCGCCGCCAATCGGCAGTTACATCCCGCCGCGCCCCGTCGTCAATCCCGCGCTGATGGCGCCCTATGCAGGATTCTGGTTGCGCGTCGTGGCTTACCTGATCGACAGTGCGATTCTCACGGTCGTATTCGGCGCGATTTTCGCGATATGCCTCCTCACGTTTGGGGGCCGCTTCCTCCGGGGCTTTCATCCGGGCATGTACAGCGCTCGCAACGTCATCTACGACCCCGGCTACGACACCACCTACACGTGGCATGGCCCGTTTCCGTTTCCCGCAGCCGCGCTGGGCATTCTCTTCATCCTGATACCCTTGACGATCGTGGCGTCGTGGCTCTACTTCGCCCTGATGGAATCTTCGGCCCGCCAAGGCACGCTGGGAAAGATAGTGCTGGGCCTGTTCGTCACCGACCTGCAAGGCCGTCGCGTAAGCTTCGCCCGCGCCACAGGCCGATTCTTCTCGAAAATCATCACCGGACTCATCCCGTTTTTCATCGGCTACATCATGGCGGGTTTTACCGAGAAGCGGCAGGCCCTACACGACATGATCGCGGGCTGCCTCGTATTGAAAAAGACCTGAAGAAAACCTGAAGAAGCTCTGAAGAAAATCCGGAAGCCTAAACGCCCCAGCCGTAGCGTTCGTGATGCACCAGCACGTCGTGCAGTTCGCTGCGAATCTGTTCGGTAAGCTCCGAGCTGCGCACCGCGCGCCCGCCCGGCTCGGCGATATCGGACGTCCGGTATCCATGATCGAGCGCCCGGTCCACCGCCGTCTCGATCCACTGCGCCTCGATTTCCAGTCCGAACGATTCCCGCAGCATCATCGTCGCCGACAAAATCGCCCCAAGAGGACACGCGGCATCCTTGCCCGCGAGCGTGGGCGCGGAGCCATGAATCGGCTCGTAAAGCGCCGGCTCGTTCGGCTCGCCCCGGCTCATCGAGGGAATCAGCCCAATCGATCCCGCCAGCGCCGCCGCCTCATCGCTCAGGATGTCCCCGAAAAGGTTCGACGTGAGAATCACGTCAAACTGCGCCGGCCGCAGCACAATCTGCATCGCCGCGTTATCCACGTACATGTGTTCGAGCTTGACGTCGGGGTAGTCTTTCGCCAGGCCGGTAACGGTTTTCCGCCAGAGCGTCGAAGTCGCCAGAACGTTCGCCTTGTCGACGCTGGTCAGCCTGCGGCTGCGTTTCGAAGCGCGTTCAAACGCATACCGCGCCACCCGTTCGATTTCCGGGACGCTGTAATTCGCCACGTCCCGCGCCCGCGCCTTGCCCTTTTCGCCCTCGATCTTATGCTCGCCGAAATAAACGTCCCCGGCCAGCTCGCGCACCATTTCGAAATCGCAGTCCACCAGCCGCTCCGGCCGCAGCGGTGATATCCCGCGCAGCGACGGCCGCAGCCGCGTGGGCCGCAGATTGATATAGAGCCCCAGCTCCTGGCGCAAGCCAAGCAGTCCGGCCTCGGGACGCGTCCCCAGCGGCAGAGACTCCCATTTCGGCCCGCCGATCGCGCCCAGAAGAATCGCGTCCGCCGAGCGGCATCCCGCCAGCGTTTCCGCCGGAAGCGGCGAACCGCAGCGGTCGATCGCGTCTCCGCCAAAAGGAAGCTCGCGAAATTCAAACTTGTGATTGAAAGTAGTCGCGCAATCTCCGAGGATCTGGACGGCGGCGCGCGTCACCTCCGGCCCGATTCCATCGCCCGGCAACACCGCTATCGTCTTCCGCAATTCGGTCATCGCAAGGTTCCCGATTTCCTGGTTTGAAATTCAGTTTGAATTCAGTTCGCAGCCACGGGATTGGCTGCGTTCGCGTGGTTGCGCCGTACCTGGTGAATGATCGAAAGCAGGTCGCGGTCGGTAACTTCCTTCTCCGCGTCCGCCATCGCAATCGTCATTGTATAGCAGGCGGCCAGTTCCGCGTCGGTGGTTTGATAGCCGAGTTCGTCCAGGCGGGAGCGCAGCGCATTTCGGCCGGAATGTTTCCCCAGCACGAGCCGCCGCGCCGGTACGCCCACTTTTTCGGGAAGGATGATTTCGTAGGTCAGCGGATTCTTCAGGATTCCATCCTGGTGAATTCCCGCTTCGTGCGCGAACGCGTTCGCGCCTACTACCGCTTTGTTCGGCGGTACCGGCACGCCGGTAATCGACGAAAGCAGGCGGCTCGTGGGATAGATATTTTCGAGCACGATGCCGGTGGTTGCGCCAAAGCGACTCTGCCGCACGTGCAGCGCCACGGCGATTTCCTCGAGCGACGCGTTTCCCGCGCGCTCCCCAATTCCATTGATCGTGCATTCCACCTGCCGCGCCCCGCCCGCGATCGCCGCGAGCGAGTTCGCCACAGCCAGACCCAGGTCATTGTGGCAATGCGCGCTCAATTCCACATTCGGATACCCAACCAGATGCGCGCGAACCCGGCGGAAAATCTCGCCGTACTCTTCGGGCGTCGAGTAGCCCACCGTATCCGGCAGGTTGATCACGTTTGCCCCCGCGCTCGCCGCCGCCAGCGCGACTTCGCACAGGAAGTCGATCTCCGAGCGGCTGGCATCCTCTGCCGAAAACTCTACATTTTCGCAATGCGCCGCGCCAAAACTAACCATCTTCACAATCTGCGCGAGCGCTTCCTCGCGAGAAATCCGCAGCTTGTGCTTCAGGTGCAAATCCGAGGTCGCGAGAAAAAGATGGAGCCGGGGCTTGGCCGCCGGTTCCAGGCCTCGCAACGCCGCATCCACGTCATCCTGGCGAGCGCGCGCCAAAGCAGCCACCCGGCATTCCTTCAATTCCGAAGCCACGGCGCGAACGGCCTCCAGGTCCCCTGGCGACGCGATCGGAAAGCCCGCCTCGACCACATCCACGCCAAGATCTTCGATTTTCCGCGCAAGCCGGAGCTTTTCCTCGCGGTTCATCGAAAAACCGGGAGATTGCTCGCCGTCGCGCAGCGTCGTATCGAAGATGTGGATCCTGTCCATAAGGGCTCCTTGCAACAATACCAGTAGACCCCCAAATCCATATAGAGTCTAATTTATAATTGTTGCACGGGGGATAAATCCCTCTTATACAGGCATTGGTCCATTCCGAGAGGAGTTTTTGTGGATCTCGCATCGCTGCAGGTGTTTCAAACCGTCGTTCGCGAAAAGAGCTTTTCGCGCGCCGCGGAAAAGCTGTTTCGCACCCAGCCGGCCATCAGCATCTCCATCCGCAAACTTGAAGAATGGGTGGGACAGCCTCTCTTCGTCCGCGGCTCCGGCGCCCGCACCCTCACCGACGCCGGCGCGCTCCTGCTCGAATACGCCGACCGCATGCTGAATCTCCGCGAAGAAATCCGCAAATCCATGCGCGAACTGCGCGGCCTCCAGCGCGGGCAGGTTTCCCTAGGCGTCAACGAAAGCTCGATTCACGCGCTGCTTCCCGCTCTCGCGCAATACCGGGAGCTGCACGAGGGCATTCACATCCGCGTCCACCGCGTGTTCTCGCGCGACGTCCCCCGCGAAGTGCTCAGCCATCACCTCGACATCGGCGTGATCTCCTACATTCCCGAAGAGACCGAGCTATCGGCCGTCGAGTTCTACCGCGACAACCTCACCGTGGTCGTGTGGCCGGGCCACCGCTTGGCGAAACGCCGCGAAGTCGACATCACCGATCTCGGCGAGGAAACCTTCATCGGACACATCGTCGAATCCCCGCACCGCCAGCGCGTCGTACAGCTTTTCGCCCGCCACCACGTTCCCCTGCACATGGAAATCGAGATGCCCACAATCGAGAGCATCAAGCTGTTCGTCGAGATGAAGAAGGGTGTCGCCATCGTGCCGAGAATGTGTGTCGGCCCGGAGATCTCCCAAGGAATCCTGCGGGAATTGCCCATGAAGCAGATGCGGATCCAGCGGCGCCTCTACCTGATCTATCGCCAGGACCGCCCGCTCACCGCCGCAGCGCAAGCAATGGTGAACATCCTACTGAAGAAGCCGAGGGGCAGTTCTACGAAGCGCTCATAACTAACTGTAAGAAAAAGCGTTAAAGACCGTGGGGCTGATGGTAGGCGGTTTTGGAAGGGGGCTGCGAAAGGCTTGCGGCTCCGAGAAAGCGCATATAGCAGTCCCGGCACCTGTATGGTCGGAGCCGAAACACGGGCCACACATAGCGTTCGAGCAGGCCGCGTTGGTGCGACCTCGTTATGCGCCCGCTCCCGCAGTCAGGGCATGCCCGGTACTTAGTCACGGAAAGCTCCCAATCTGGGGGCCATCATACCTATAAAGCCTCCCGGAACCTATACTTAAAATTCGCCAGATGGCCCGCTGTCTTCGGGTACGAATCCAAGGAAATCGACACATTCTGCGGGGGTTTTACCTCTCAAGCCAAGGGGAATACGGCGCTTCACCGCGAACGCAATGAAGCGCCGTGTCGGGACAAAAGCTACCGTGTCCTTCCAAACGTATAGCCGATGGCTGCGCTGTATTCCGGCACCACACTGCTCCCAAACTGAAACAAGTTATTCACCACATGCACATCCACCTGGGGACGAATGAAAATCCCTCCCTTAACGTAAAACCGCACGCCCCCGGAAAAATGCACCTGAAAATGATTGGAACTCTCAACGTAGTAATTCGAGTTCGAGCATCCCCCGAAAGAATCGCAGTAATTCTGATTCACGTAGTAGCGGAGGTTCATTCCTCCCAGCCCCGCCTGAAATTCCGGTACGACCATCCCCGACGATAGCGGCTGGTAAATCGCGTTGAAATCATAGAGCAGCGGACGGTAGTTCAGCCCCGCGTAGTTGCTCTGGGATCGGAAACTGGTTTCAAATCCTACTCCAAAGTGCGGGCGGAACATGAAATCTCCCCCGACCGTTTCGAAAAGTCCTCCCATGCGCGGCGTGTTATAGAAAGTCCCATTCCCGAACGTATCGATCGGCTGGCCGTTGGAGCTATCGACCGCCGTTCCCAGGCCAAAGTACACGCTGGCACCCTGTGCCTTCGCCAGCTGCGTGGATCCAACCAGAAGCAGTAAGAGTGTGAGGATGATGCGGATTTGGCATTTCACGGCTTGATCTCCTTATTTAATTTAAAAAAAGGTTCAACGTTTAAGAGCTGATTCACTTCCTATCGAATATTGCGATTCGTTAGGCTGTCCGGTTCCACAATCTCACCCACCTTCAATTCAACCCGGCGCCCAGACAGAGTTGCTGGTGTCACCCGATATATCTGGCGGATATATCCCAATAGATAGAATCCAGAAGACTTCATGAGGTTGCACCCGGGAATCCTGTAGAGGGCGAGGTATTTCCGAGTAGTCAAATAGCGCAGTAAAACGCGGAGGCAACCGGTGACGAACTCTATCCGCTTGCTCTACTTTGATTTAGAAGGGTTTCGAACGGCTTTCCCGGCGGCGGTTTCCAAAGCATCGCCAATGAGGCAGGCCGACTTCCATTCGTCAAGGAACACCGCGCCGATGCTGCGGTAGAACTCGATGGCAGGCTTATTCCAATCCAGGACTTCCCATCGCAGGCAGAAATACTTCTCGTTCCAAGCGAGCCCGGCCACGTGGTCGAGCAGCGCGCTCCCGATACCCCGGTGCCGGAACGCAGGACGCACAAATATATCGTCCAGAAAAAGCCCCGCCCGCCCCTGAAACGTAGAATAGAACTCGAAAAACAGCACGTAGCCAGCCACTTCTCCATCCCATTCGGCGAGCACGGCGCGAAATTTCGGATGAACCCCAAACCCATCCCGCGCCAGGTCCTCTTCGCTCACCACCGCTTCATGGCTGACGCGGTCATACTCCGCCAGCTCATGCACCAGCGTATTCAGCAGTGGCACATCGGCAATCGTGGCAGCCCGGATCGTGAGCATCGGTGAATCCCTGTAGGTGTCGGCCCGCACATTATAGTGCATCGCAGGGAAACAAGTCGCGGCCAAAGGAAAGGCCCAAGAAACAACCATATGATCGTCATATCGCTTTCTGCCCCAGCCTTTCTCTGATAACATAGGCGCTTACGATATTGAAAATTCTATAGTCTGGAGTACGTCAGATGGCACTTGCCTGTGAACTTTGCGGTAAAAAACCCAGCTACGGGAACACCATCAGCCACGCCCACAACGTGACCCGTCGCCGCTGGAATCCCAATCTCCGCCGCGTACGGGCCGTAGTCAACGGCGCGCGAAAGCAAATCCGCGTTTGTACTTCCTGCATCCGCTCCGGTCGCGTAACGAAGGCCGCCTGACATCGCTCTTCTTCGGAAGGAGTTCCGATTGAAGCGGAGATTTCTTGCCATAGCGTCGATGGCCGCGATGGCCGCCTGCCTGCTCGCGGCGTCGTGCCAGAAGGAACTCGCCCCGGGACCCGATGTCTGGGCGGTAGTAAACGGCAAGCAGGTGCTGCAGGCGGATGTAGAGAAGGCTTATCGCTCGCGCGTCAACGCCGACGCGCCCAATCCCTCGCAGGAAGAATCCCTCTCCCTCAAACTAAGCATCCTGGACGAGCTGGTGAACAGCGAAATTTTACTCGAGCATGCCTCCAAGATGAATCTGGTCGCCTCCGATGCCGAAGTCGAAGATAAATTCACCGAATCGAAAAGCCCCTACACCGAAGAGGAATTTCAGAAGAAGCTCCACGACACCGGGCTCACCGTCGACGATCTGAAGAGCGAGATTCGCCGCCAGGTTTCCATCGAAAAGCTCCTGAACCGCGAAATCCTCGCCAAGATTTCCATCACCGATCAGGACGTCAACAACTTCTACAACCAGAATCGCGCGCAATTCAACGTAGCCGAACCCCAGTACCGCATAGCCCAGATCGTGGTCACGCCGCATCCCGATGCTTCTGTGCACAACCGGAAGAACGACAAAGCCACCAACGAAACCGAAGCGCGCCAGAAGGCCGGCATCCTCCAGCAGAAACTCAACGCCGGCGCCGATTTTTCGCAGCTCGCCATGGACTACTCCGAAGACACCAGCGCTGCCACCGGCGGCGATCTCGGCTTCATTCCCGAGTCCGCGCTGAACCAGTCCGATCCTGTCCTCAAGAAAACCGTTCTGTCAATGAAGCCCGGCGAATCCACTCCGCCCATCCCCGTAAAGGGTGGCGGCTATCGCATCCTGAAGCTAATCGGCAAAGAAGCGGCCGGCCAGCGCGAATTGTCCGATCCGCAAGTGCAACAGGGCATTCGCGACATGCTCCGCAACCGCAAGGAGCAATTGCTCCGCTCCGCCTACATGACCGAACTCCGCAACGAAGCCCACGTAACGAATTACATGGCCCGCCAGGTCCTGGAATCCGCCGGCAAACTCCCCAACTAAAACCCATCCCCCATGTCTTAAATGGACCTCGAAGCGGACCTCTAGGGAAACTCTGAACAAAGCCGGTGGTTTGGTTCTCCCCGGCTGAGATTCCGTTTGCTTTTGTCCTCGCCGGGGGACAGTTCGGCAGCCTCCAGCGACACTACACCGCCGTCGTACACAGCAGTCGTTTACGGAACAGAAACAGATTCACCAGAGCGCAGGTCACAAACAGGCGGTTCGCGTTTTTGTCCAGCCCGCGATAGCGCACCTTGACGAACCCGAACTGGAGCTTCAGCACGGCAAACACATGTTCGACTTTCGAGCGCACGCGGGACTTGGTTTGGTTCTTCGCCCGTTCCACCTCATCGATACAGTCCTTATAGCGATAGCGCCGGTGGGTGAAGTCCTGGGCCTGCGGCGCGTGTTCGCGCAGCACCTCGGCCTGCCCGCGATACGCCTGGTCGCCCCACACCCGTGTCTCCGCGCCGTGAAGCAGGTGGGGCAGCATCGTACCATCGGCCGCGTTCGCTGCCGTCGCCACCACCGAGTGAATTAGCTTCGTTTGGCTGTCCACCCCCACGTGCGCTTTCATCCCGAAATACCACTGCTTGCCCTTGCGTGTCTGATGCATCTCCGGATCCCGCTCCTGCCGCGCATTCTTGGTCGAACTCGGGGCGTTGATGATCGTCGCATCCACGATCGTCCCTGTGCTTAGGCGTAGCCCCTTCTGTTGCAAATGCTCGCCCACTCGCTCGAACAGCCGCTCTCCTAGCTCGTGCTGCTCTAGCAGATGACGAAACTTGCACACCGTCGTCTCGTCCGGCACGGGCTCGCTCCCCAGGTCGATGCCCGCAAACTGGCGCATCACCGCCGAGTCGTACAGTGCTTCCTCCACCGCTGGGTCCGATAGGTTGAACCACTGCTGTAAAAAATAAATACGCAGCATTCGCTCCACTCCCACCGGTTGCCGCCCGTTCCCCGCCTTTGGATACACTGGCTCGATCAGCGCGCACAACTCCGCCCACGGCACCACCTGCTCCATCTCCTCCAGAAATGCCGCTCGCCGCGTCTTCTTGCTGTACCGCTCGAACCCGTTCATCATCGCCAGTGTCCTCTGCTTCATGATTTCGTGATCCCTCCGTTTGCTCTCTGCACCTTAACCGCATCAGAGGAAAAATCAGAGGACTTATTCAGAGATTCCCTAGGTAAGTCCGACAGCTCACTCGACTCAAGGGGGTGGTCGAAGTTTGCCCCCACAGTGGCGAAAATGTATTCCAGGTGGGGGTGTCCGCTTATGCCGTTGCGGAACGTTCCAACGGTGATGATTGCCCATCCCCCGCAGTTGCCCCGCATAAAACGGACCTTTGCACAAAGCGGTGCGACATAGTGTGGATTGGACAAATCCGGCTTGAGGTCGCAATCGCTCATCTCCCATGTCACCGTGTCGAGATGTGCTGGCCCGAACCGCAACCATTGGTCGAGCCGCTGCGAAGAAAGCGACGGGTCGAGCTTCGACACATCGAGTGCTTTGGCATAACTAATAATTCGCTGTTCTGAAACCTTCGCTGTCCCTTGACCGCAAGTAGG
>JBEKTG010000085.1:0-17925 GCA_049516275.1 Candidatus Acidiferrales bacterium | reverse complement strand
AATCCACATTCTCAACATAGACGTGCAGGCTCGTCGCGCTGCCGCCGAGCGTATGGGGGCCCTTGGTTCCCCACTGCGGATTCTCGTCGCTCAGCATGATGACGGAGTTGCCGATTTTCAGTTCGGCGTGGCCGACAAGCCCGCCGGGAGCGGGCAAGTGCATGATCTCCTGCGCGCCGAACACCTTCTTGTAATACTCGATGGCGGCGGCAGCGCCTTTGATGAATAGATACGGCGTAACGGTGGAATATCCGTCGGGAATCGGTTTCACGTTGGCCATTTTGTTTCTCCTCGCTGAGATTAGATTCGCGGACCCCGCAGGCTCCGTGGGCAGGGCATGCCGCCGATTCTACACCCGGTTTGTGTCTGGAGTGTTATCCGGCGATGACAGTGGGGCGTCCGCCACCGTTCAATCGTTCAATCCAGCCCGTGATATTTGAAGTTGCGGAACACCACATCGCCCGTGCCAGCGGCATACAGAGAGAGACGGCGGCCGTCTGTCACGCGCGAAGCATTCTCAAACTGCGTCCAGTTCTTTCCATCCTGGCTGTAGAACGCGGAGATATCGTAGTTCATGTCGCGAAGGCGCAGAAACAGATGCGTGTCCTTGGACTCGACCGACGATTTGTGATCGCCGTTGCGGAACAGCTCCCCTTTTCGCAGCCCGACCGAGGCCCACGTCCCCGTTTCGCCGCGTCCGGACGAGAGCAACAACCCTCCCTCCGCGGTTTCCGGGATAGTAACTTCCACCTCGGCTTCATAGGAGTGATTGAGCGCCATGACGCCCAGCATCGTCGCGTGCGACGGGAACTGCGTGCGCGAATCCGCCGCATCCGCCACCCTGCCAGTGATGTTTCCCTGGGCCTTCATGACCAGCTCGCCTTCCCCGACCTTGAAAGATTCCTCCGGTTTCACGGACGGGTCGTAGAGCCACTGAATTCCCAGCGCCGCATTTGAAAAATCGTCGGACAAAGGCATGCCGTGCCCGACGTTCTCTCCCGCCGGTTTGCTCAAGACATCCGCCGCCGAGACGCCGAACGGAACGCGCGGCCAGCCGTCGGCTGTCCATTCGAGCGGGAGCAGCAGGCTTTGCTTGCCGTAAAGCTCGTAGCCATTTTCAAAGCCGGTGTACATGAACCACCATTTGCCGGCTTCGTCCTCGACGAATGTGCCGTGCCCCTGCCGCCACCACTTATCGGCGGAACTCCCGGTGTGTACGAGAGGATTGTAGGGCGAATTCTCCCACGGCCCATCCACCGCTTTAGAGCGGGCTACAACCGACATGTGGGCGATGCTGGGCCCGTCGGTGCCTCCTTCCGCGGAGGTCATATAGTAGTAGCCGTTGTGGAACATTAGCTTGGGCGCCTCGAGGCATTTGCAGGACACCAGCCAGCTTTTCGGATAATCCCATCCGTCATACACCTTTCGGAGTTCTCCCACCGCGCTGAGGCCATCGGGCGAGAGGCGAACGATCATCCCCTTATTGAAATAGAGATAGCGATTGCCCTGCTGATCCACGACGTGCCCCGGATCAAAAAGGCCGTAAACGCCGATGTCGATGGGATCGCTCCACGGGCCTTCAATGTGATCGGCCCACATCACGATGTTCTTCCAGGCTTTGTCTCCCTGCTCCCTGATGGGAACCGTCAGCGAGCCATGGTGGCCCACATTGCCGCGCGAAGCGTCCATCTGCGTTGTGTAGATGTAATACTTGCCCTTGTAATAGGTGAGGTCGGAGGCCCATGCGCCACCGTCGAATTTGCGGAGGGTGCGCACGACCGGCGCCCAGTTGACCAAATCCCGGGAATGCCAGATCAGCTGATCCGGCCATCCGCCGCCGGCCATCATGTAATAGTCGCTTCCCACCTTCAGGAGGGTGTTGTCGCTGCCAGGCCCCAGAACCGGGTTGCGATAAAAACCGCCGCCCAAATCAGCGTGGGGAATGCCCTCCGCCCAAGCCTCTTCCGCGCGGGGGTTATTCTTCTGCGGAGCCTGCCCGCCGCCGGCAGAAATTTTCAGCGCAACAATGGAAACCATGACAGCGGCTGCGATCAGCGTCTTCGGCGCGAGGAACTTCATAGTGCCTCCGTGCTTCGCGAGGATTTCTCTTTTCGGTCCAGGGGCCTGAAACAAGTCAGCTACTCGACGCCTGTTACTTCTTCTCCGGCGCCGGGTCAGAGCCGATTGCGATCGGCAGCGGAGCGCCAGGCTTGTATTGCGAAACGTCGGGCGGAATAAAACCGTCGCGGTTCGGCATTTTCACTTTGGGAAGAGACTGAGCGTCGAGGACGTCGTTTTCCTGGATGATGCCGTTCTTGTAGAGCAGGAACGCCGTGAGGCCGTAGACTTCATCCGGCTTCAGCGTGCCGGCCCGCTGTAGGGGCATGGCGCGATGGATGAAGTCCCACAGTGTCGTCGCGAACGGCGAGAACGTCACGATGGTTTTTTCGGGGTGCGAGGAAGGCGAAGCCGGGTCTTTCGTTTGCACCAGGTGCGGCGCGAGGCCTCCCGTCCCGTCGGGCCCATGGCAAATCACGCACCCCTTGCGCACGTAAAGCTTTGCGCCTTCGACCGCCGTACCGCTGCCTGCCGGGAGCCCCTTTCCGTCGGGGGTAATCGAGATGTCCCACGCGCGAATCTCGTCGTCGGTCGGCGTCTTCCCCAGATTGTAGTCCGGGGCCTGCGCGGACGCCGCGGCACACGTCACCAGGATCGCGGCGGAAACCAGAAGTATGCTACGCCAGGCCATTTTGAACGTTGCCATCGCGGTCGATCTTCCAGGGAAGGATATAGTTGTTGTGCCCGTTGGGGGTGTTCTGTTTGTTGAAAAGATATTCGGTGGTCTGATTAAAAAAGCGGGCGAAATCGGCCGCCGTCGGCTGAGACTGGTTGAGTTCGTCGGTGCAGCGGGACATAATCGTACACTCTTCCCCGTTCCAGACCCAATCCATGCCGAACCGTGTGTGCGCCATGCGATGCACGGTGGACTGAATGTCGGCATCTTTCCAGGTGCGTCCGCCATCGGTGGAAATTTCAACTCTCCGAATGGCGCCCCCGCCCGACCACGCCAATCCCGTGATCTGATAATGGCCCCGCTCGGGCAATTTCTGGCCGCCGGAGGGGAAAGTGATGGCCGATTTCGGACCTTGCTCGAAAGGGATCGGCTTGACCGTTCTTGGATCCACGGAGGTGTAGCGGTCCATTTCGTTGTAGGTGCCGTAGAACTCGTCCACAACTTTGATTCGCCGCAGCCACTTCACATTGCAGAGGCCTTCGAAGCCTGGCACCAGCAGCCGCAAGGGAAAGCCATTTTGCGGGCGAACCGGCTCGCCGTTCTGGCCGTAGGCGACGAGCATGTCGTCCATGGCCTTCGACAACGGGAGCGTCATCGAGCCTTTGTTGTCTTCGACGCCTTCCGCCACGATCCATTTCGCGCCGTTGTGCACGCCGGCCTGTTTCAGCAACAGAGACAGAGGGACGCCCGTCCACTCGCTGCAACTGGTGAGGCCGCACGCGCGCTGGACGGTCTTGTGATCAGGCCGGGCCTTGTTTCCGTTGCACTCGAGATAATGAACCCGGGAGACCGGCGGGAAGCGCTTTAAGTCGTCCATGGTAAAAATTAACGGGCGATCCACCATGCCGTGAATCATCAGGCGGTGCTGCGCCGGGTTGATGTCCGGAACGTAGAAACCCTTGTGGGCCATCGTGTAATGCAGCGAGGAGGGAGTGATGATTCCCACCGAATCCTGAAGCGGCGTGAAAAGATGGCTGGTGAGACCGAAGGGATCGGGGCCGAAAGGCGGCGGGAAAATGCGCACCGAAGTTACATAGTGCGAGCGCTCGCCGTATGCTTCCAGGTCCTTCGCGGGTTCCGTCGCCGAGTCAGCCGTTTGACCTTTTGCGAGCCCTGCTCCGCCCGCCGCGGCCCAGCCCGCAAGAGCGACGCTCTTCTTGATGAATCCTCTTCGGCCGGGTTCTCTCTTGTCCACGGGGAGCCTCCTATTCAAAGCAGGGTAATAGTAACAATTTTTCCGTCAGTTGGCTCTTCACCCCACCAGGGACATGTTGCCCTTTTCGACAGTCGGACTGGGCTTTCCCGCCGAACTGGCGCGTGCAAGCCACGCGTCCACGGAAAACGGTCCCGGGCCATACGCGAACATGAACAAGAGCCCCCCGGCGATTGCGAAATCGAGCAGGAACTGCTCCACTTCGGCGTGATTACCAAATTCGGCATGAAACAGGCACGTCGCAATGATGCAGAATCCGGACAGCGCCAGAGCCCCGTAGCGTGTCTTGTAACCAAGCAACACCAGCGCGGGCGGAACGATCTGCGTAAGTATAGCCAGGTAGATAAGATTCGTGGGCACGTGCGAGTTGTGCTTCACCATGTAGGCCTGCATCTGCGGGGTGTGCATGATTTTGAACGTGCCGTAGTAGAGGAAGAGTACGGCGGAAAATATTCGCCCCACAAACAGCAGGAATCCCATGAAAATACCGTTGCCGGAGATTCCGTTTGGCTTGCCGCCTGCCGAAAGCCTATCGAGCGATAGAGGACCCTGGCCGTACGCAAACATGAACAAGAAACCGCTCGCCACGGCAAGGTCTTTCAGCATGTGCGTCATGAAAAGGCCGGCCCATTCCTTGCTGCCGTTAAAGAGAACCGCGGTCAGAATACAGTAGGCAGCCAGCATGAGAGCCGCCGCGCGCGTTTTGTAACCGAGCGCCACCAGTGCAATACCAACGAACTGGATGGCCATAGCCGCGTAGATGAGGACGTTGGTGCGCCCGGAGTAAAGTTCGTCAAGGATATAGAAAACGAAAACGCCCGTAGTGAAGAGCCTCGCCGTCAGCAGAAACGGTCCCATCAGGAAATCGCTGCTTAGTATAGGTGAAAATAAATCGCGCGGAGCATTCTCTTGCATGCCTGGGTCTCCTGTTGTCCGGTGCAAAAGCCCGTTAACCTCTTACGGCGCGTTCTGAACGTACATCATCTATCACTCGCGAGAAGTGGATGTCAACCTTGCTGGCCTTACCGGCCTGAGGTGGCAAGCGCAGTTCGCGGCGTGGCGACTCGGCGAACAGATGGACAGGCTCAGCTATTCCACAGTGACGATGTGGAGTTCTTCGTGGCGCACTTTGTCGCCGTCCTGGTATTCAAATTCAAATCCGTGCGTGGTGCGGCGCGCGGGGTAAAGCCCAGGCTGCAGCCACGTATGGTGCTGAAACGGACGCTTTTGGCGCAGCGGCAACTTGATCGAAAGCCGATACGTCTTGCCTCCGATTTCCGCCTTCACCAGGTGTGTCGTGGAGGTCTCACCGGTCCCGTTCGTCAGGTCCTGCTGCTGCTGCGTCTCAACGGAAACGATATTTGCCTGTAGCGGAAAATTCTTTGAAACGGGCAGTTGAGGCTGCGCGAATGCCGCCAACGCGGAAGAAAACACTAAAATCGAGGCTGGCCACCACTTCACAGTTAATCTCCCTATTACCAAGGCGGTTTTCGCCCTTCCCTCACCACTATTTATTTCGCAACTCCGGCCGTCCGCGCCAGCGTCTCAAACACAATCGCGAAGTCCCGCTTTCCAAAGCCAAGGGCGCGTGACGCCGTCATGTATTCGTTCGCCACAGAACTGGTCGGCAACGGCACCAGCAGCTGCCGCCCCATTTCGAGAGCCAGCAGCAGATCCTTTTGCATCATCTCGACATCGAACCACGCTTCTTCGGGCATCTTCAGAACGAAGGGGCCACGGTATTGAACCATGGGCGACGCGATCGCGCTATGAGTTAGCACGTCAACCGCAGTTTCGCGCGCGATTCCGCTCTTCTCAGCGAGCAGCACCCCTTCGGAAAACGCGATCATCTGCACCGCCAGGCTAAGGTTCATGGCAATTTTCATCGAGACCGCCAGGCCAACCTCGCCAACCCAGGTAACCTTGGAGCCGATATCTTCGAGCAGCGGCTTCACCCGATCGAAAGTCTCGCGGTGCCCTCCCACCATGATGGAAACCTTGCCCTCCTTCAGCATCCCCGGACTTCCCGAGACCGGGGCATCGGTCATGTCCGCGCCCTTTTCGCGGACTTTCGCGGCGAGTTCCCGGCACTTGGCCGGACTGCCGGTAGTCATATCGATCAGGATTTTTCCGCGGCCGAGCCCGGCAAGGAATCCGTCGGGGCCGCCAGCGAGCGATTCGAGAGCGCTGGCATTCGTAACCATGCTGAAGATCACATCGGCGCCTTGCGCCAGCGCTCGTGGAGAATCCGCCCAGCGCATGCCGCGTGCGATCAAGGGCTCCGCTTTGGCGCGGGTGCGGTTGTAACCCGTTACGGTGTGCCCCTTCTCGATCAGCCGGTTCACCATGTTGCTGCCCATCATTCCCAATCCGATATAACCGAGATTTGCCATGCTGAGATTGCTCCACTCTGCACCATCGAGGTGCGTTGCTGTTTGCCGGACAACAACTATATCCAAATCGGAGTGAGAGCGTCAGCGAATTTCTGGAGGGAGCGAAAACGTGCGGAACGGAAAACGGATGGCGAAGAATTAAGCGGCTAACCCGCGAAAAAAGTGCGTTTATTTAGACGGCGCCGCGGACTGAAGACGTAAACGCGTCAGCTTCGCCCGCAGGCGGTCGACATCCATGCCCGCAGATTGGCAGACGGCCGGAAAATCGGAGTCGTCCCTGAACAGGTAATCTTCGGCCTGGCGCTTCAGGCGCAACGGGCCGGATATCCACTCCTCGATGGTGCTGACGATTACGGCCTGCCAGAGACGCGATTCGGCCAACGCCTCGGGCTGGTTTGTTACCGAATAACTTCTCCACGCCATCGTATTCTCCTGAATCCCCGGGGCTAGGGCAGCGAAGCGATGCTATCTCCGACGCAACAATCGGGCCACCGCGAATGCTAAGGGAACAGCTGCGTTGAGGATGTGCCGCTTTAGTGAATGGCAAGGAGAAGCAAAACGCGGGAGTTATCTTAGGCCCAACAATTGCCTTGGGGTTTCCAATCCGCTTCTTGCAAGTTGACACGAAGTGCCTACGGAAAATCTTCTCGAACTATACAGTTTCTTCCCTGCACCTTGAGAATCGGCGATTTTCAAAGCTGCATAGCGATCAGGCGACACGAATTGTCACTCCATCACTCGCCAGCCACAGGCCTTACAAACGGTTCGGGCGATTCGGGCACCGCGGGCGCCGGCCCTTTCAATTCGGCGAGCAGAATTCCCGCGAGGATCAGGATGGCGCCGAGCAAAATCCTCGGTCCGAGGCGCTCGTGGGCAAACAGCCACGAAGTGAGCGCTGCGAAAACCGGTTCCAGGCTGATCAAGAGCGCCGTGTGGCTTGGCGAGGTATGCTGCTGCGCCCACACCTGAAGCGAGAATCCAATCACAGTGGAACCGATTGCGGTGATCAAAACAGCGAAGAGCAATTGCCCGGTCCAGTGAATGCGGGGATGTTCCCAGCCCATGGTGGCGAAGACAGACAAGAGGATGGCAGAAGCCACCGCCGTTGTCGCGACCTGGAGGAGGGCAAGAGACCCTACAGAGGAGCGCCCGACATAGCGGCCTATGAAAATGATATGCAGCGCAAACATGACCGAACAGACGAACACGAGCGGGTCGCCGCGATTGAATCCGCCGAACCCCTCGGCCGGCACCGTGAGGAGATAGAGGCCAACAAGTGCGGCGAGCGCCCCGCTCCAAATCCACGCGTTCAGGCGGCGCCAAGCGAGCGCAGCCAGAAGAACCGGCACCAGGACGACGCTCGATCCGGTAATGAATGCGGCTTTCGACGGCGTGGTGAATTTAAGGCCCGCGGTCTGAAAAACGTAGCCGCCGAGCATGAAGAAGCCGATCTGGACACCGGCCCAAACGGTGCGGCCGTCGAGTTGGCGAAGGGATCGCCAGTAGAGGATTCCCATCAATGCCGCCGCAAGGGTGAATCGCACAGCGATATAGGCAAAAACGGAAACGTCCGCGAGGGCATCTTTCACAACAACAAACGTCGATCCCCAGATGAGGGAGCAGAAAGCGAGGGCAAGGTCGGCGCGGAGGCGTTTGCTCAACATGCTGCTGCGAGTTTATGCGGCAGATAAGCGGACGGGCAAGCTGAGCTGGCTACGAAATCAAGGTTGCACGCCGGAAAGTGAGACAGCTGTGAGGAAGAGTCGCTTCAGGCCGAGTTCGCGGCCGGACGGATCGTACCATTCGCCCAGCGTGTGCGAACCGCCTCCTATTCCGCCCGATCCGATTGCGACCGCGGGAATCCCGAGCGACAGCGGAATGTTGGCGTCGGTGGAGCTTCGTTCGAGGCGCGAGCGATTACCAAGAAAGCGGTCGACATCGCGAATGGTCTGAAGCAAAGGCGAATTATCAGGGAGCGTTCCGGCAGGGCGCGTTCCCAGCGAACGAAAGCTGACCTGGATCGAATCCTTCGAGGAACGCGCGCCATAAGCTTCGTCTTTCGCGCCGGCTTGCATGGCGTCTCGCAGGGCATTTTCCATGCGGGTGAGCTGTTTCTCGTCCTCGGAGCGCAGGTCCACTTTCGCCACGGCCCGAGCGGGAATGGAGTTGACGGACTGGCCGCCCTCGATCACCCCAAAATTGTAGGAAGTGCGCGGCATTTCCGGGAGCCGGATCGCCGAGAAGCGCACAATGCCGCGGGAAAGGGCGGTGATCGGATTGGGAACGCCAAAATCCGACCAGCTGTGCCCGCCAGGTCCGGTAATCGTCACTTCAATGCGGCGCGAAGCAATGCCCTGAGTCGTGATGTGTTCTGCGGAGGGACCGTCAACCGCTATAACCGCAGCCAGGCGCGGCCCATAGTGTTCGACGAGCGCGCGCATTCCGCGAAGGTTCCCTTCCCCTTCTTCGCCCACGTCGCCAGCCAGCACAATCGTCTTGTCCGTGCGAACGCCGGATTCCGAAAAGGCGCGGGCGATGCCAACCAACGCCGCCAGCCCGGCTCCGTTATCCGAAATTCCAGGCCCCAACAGGCGATCGCCGGAACGCTTGACGCGCACGTCGGTATCCCCGGGGAAAACAGTATCCAAATGAGCGGCGAGCAGGACGACGTTCTTCGGGTCGGCTCCCGGCCGCTCCGCAATAACATTTCCCGTCTCGTCGACGCGAACGTGAAGTCCTTCCGCTTCAAAGAGTTGCTTGAGGAACTGGCCGCGTTCGGCCTCGTGGAATTCCGGGGCAGGTATTTCCGTGAGCCGAACCTGCTGCTCGGTCACCCAGCTCGCATTCTTGCCAAGCCAATCCAGGGCGCGCCCGGTGGCCGGGTCCTGGGCGACCCGGGCGGACGAGTCTTCGGCTGCGCGGACTGAAAGCGTTGCCATCCACACTAAGATACAGCAGATACGGGCTAGTTTCACGCGATTCGTTGGCGTCGGCGCCAGTCATGAAGAGCGTCAACAGCATCCCGATTGTAGCCCGACGAAGCGTCGCCCGTCTCGCCCAGCCCTCCGTTGCGCTCTCAGGAAGGGTGGATCTCGGCTCTAGCCTTTGCGGGTGCCCGACCCTTCGGTTCTAAGGGTCGGTCTTCACGGCAACCGCAATGTTCGCGCTGCCGCATTCATGCGTGAAACGGGCATCTCTGTCGCAGCTTTTTAGGGCGCGGCCCGCGAAAACTGCCCGTCAGATCCGGTCCCGTCGGAAGATAAGCCTTCGCGCTCCTCGCCGTGATGTGAGCGCCGAAACGCGACGCCGCCAATCGCGCGCAAAAAGAAAATCGACGAAGCGATCGGCGGCAAAGGCAAGCTCTGACGTGTAGCCGAACCACCAGGCCTTGGCGACGTGCGGCAACCGGTCTACGTCCACGTATTTCGTCTGAACCATTTCGATGAGTCCGAGTCGCGAGTGCGAGCGTCCCCAACCGCTGGCCCCGCGGCCCCCGTGAGGGGCTTCGGAGATGCCGTAATAGCTCGCGACGTCGTTGACCAGCTTGAATCGCCAGCACCGGCCCAAATGTCTCTTCACGCATGATTTTCATCGAGTGATCGACATTGGCGATGACAGCGGGTTCGAGGAAGTTCGGGCCAAGGTCCAGGCGCCGATGGCCTCCGAAGAGTATCCTGGCGCCCCGCGATACCGCCTCGCGCAGATGCTCCTCGACTTTTTCCAGCTGGCGCAGCCGGATCATTGGACCGACCTCGGCATCGGCATCCGAGGGTGGCCCCAGACGGAGCTTCGCCGTCTTTTGCACGCACAGCGCGGTGAAGCGTTCGGCAACCGCGCAGTCGACATAAATACGCTCGACCGAGAGACACGCCTGGCCGCAATTGGTGAAGCTGCCCCAGACGGCCGCGCTCGATGCGATGTCCAGATCGGCATCGCCGAGGACGATCATCGCGTCCTTGCCGCCAAGTTCCAGGACACTGGGGATCAGCTTTCTGCCACATGCTTCCGCGATGCGCTGCCCCGTCGCCACGCTGCCCGTGAAGAACACTTTGTCCGGCAAAACCTCGATGAGCGCGGCGCCTGTCTCGCCCGCGCCCTGAATAACTTGTACGAGGTTGGGCGGGAATTTCAACTCACCAGTCAACTTACCGATCAGGTCTCCGATGAGCGCTCCGGTCGACGGTGTCAACTCCGACGGCTTCAGCAGCACCGCATTGCCGGCCAAGAGCGCTGGAATGATCTGCGCCATCGGAATCGCGAAGGGATAATTCCAGGGCGAGATGATCGCGACCACGCCCAGTGGCTCAAATTCGAGCCAGCCGGACTTCGCCTTGAGAGCGAAATTGTGGTGCGGAACGCGTTCGGGCCGAAGCCAGCGTGGCGCACGGCGCGCGAGGAAGTCGGCAGTATCGATGGCGAGCACGATCTCAGCAAAAATCGCTTCGACGCAGGGCTTGCCAGTCTCCCGAGTGATCACGCTGGCGATTTCCTCGCGCGAGTCGAAGATCGTGTCGCGAAGACGCTGCACCATCGCGCAGCGTTCCTGAAGTGGCCGCGCCGCCCATTCCTTTTGCGCAATGCGAGCGCGGTCAAAAATCGCGGGAATATCCGCTGGATTCGTGGCAGCGAAACGCGCATGCACCACGCCGGAAGCAGGATCGATGGATTCCACCACACCCGAAGCGTCAGCGGTTGCAGTAGCGAAAGGCTCCGGCGGAACGGCCATCTGTTAGACGCTCGAAACGCTGGAGACTTTCGATCCGAGACGGGACGGAAGAGACGCGAGCGAATCCGCCGGATCGGGATATTCCAGCGCGACGAGGTAAAGGCCTTCGGGCGGCACCGTGGGACCGGAACGCGAGCGGTCGCGCGCCTCAAACACCTGCGGGATGTCCCCCGGAAGCAGCCTCCCCTTCCCCACTTCCAGCAAGGTTCCCACGATTTTGCGTACCATGTAGCGCAGGAACGATTTCCCCCGAATCACCAAGGCGATTTCCTCGCGCTCAGGCTCGCGGATAATTTCGGAGCTGTAGATCACACGCAGCATGTCGCGATCGCGGTCGTCTTCTTCCGAACCGGAGGACGCCGCAAACGACGTGAAATCGTGCTCGCCCTCGAATTCGCGCGCGGCGGCGGACATGGCATTTTCGTCGAGCGGCCACGGATAGTGCAGAACCCGGCGATAATCGAAGGGCGGCAGCACCTTGCCGCGGTAGATCCGGTAACGATAAGTCTTGCCCTGGGATTGCCAGCGCGAGTGAAAATCGTGTCCTACTTCTTCGGCGGACACGATCCGAATCGCGGGCGGCAACAGAGCGTTGAGCGCGCGCTGGAGTTCCGCAGCGGATAGCGGCGAGCGTGTCTTGAAATGAGCAACCTGCCCCAGCGCGTGGACGCCGGTATCGGTGCGGCTCGCCCCATGCACGACAATCTTTTCCTGCGTGATCTTGCGCGCCGCGTCATGGATCGCGCCCTGAATCGTCGCAACGCCGGGCTGGGACTGCCAGCCGTGGAAGTGGGTGCCCTCGTACGCGATAGTGATCTTGATATTTCTCATCGGGGCTGTAGGCCGCATTATCGCATGACGGGCCACGGCTGGCCCAACAACGCCGCGCAAGCAGCCTAAGGGTGCTGCGCGCGGGTCATGCGGGAACCGGGACGCGTGCTGGCTCCGCCGGCGCGGCAGAGTGGGCAATCGTCGGGCTCGTAGCTGGGGACTTCCATTTCGAGCAGGGCGCGCGCCGGCACATTCCATTCAACGCGGCCGCCGGTGCGATCGATCAGCGCGCCCGCCGCAACCACCAATCCTTCCTCTTGTTCTACGACGACGATGGTTTCGCGGGTGGAACCACCGGTGGTCCAGACATCCTCGATCACGAGAACGCGTTCGCCGGGTTTGAGTTCCCAACCGCGACGGAGAGCCATTTGACCGGAGCGGTCGCGCTCGACCCAAAGCGAGCGAACACCAAGCGCGCGCGCCACTTCGTAACCGATGGTGATGCCGCCCATAGCCGGAGCGACCACACAGGACACCTGAAGATTCGCAAAAAGCTCGGAAAGGGCCCGGCCCAGAATCTCGGCTTGATTGGGATACTGAAGGACGAGGGCGCACTGGATGTACGTGCTGCTGTGAAGGCCGCTCGATAGCTCGAAATGGCCTTTGCGCACAGCGCCAGCCTGCTCGAAAATCTTTTGCACGTCTTCGCGTTTCATCGCGGGCCTCCTCGGCGACGCTCCCAGGCCCGAAAAGTCCTGACCGGGCAGCTCGCGGCGCTAGCCTAAAGGCGACGGGCCGAAGTGTCAATGTAAACTCGACAGTTATGTAAACGCCATGATTCCCAGCCCCACGTCCGCGGAACTCGAAGCAACTATTGAAAATCGATCTGCCGGTAAGCGATCCGACCGTTGAGGATCGTCATCTGGGGAATGAGCCAGTCTTCCACGATAATGGAATCGCCCGAATCGTCCTTCACCACCAGCGGTCGCTTTTTCTCCCGGCGGAAGATCGCGATATCCGCGAATGCCCCCGGTGCAAGCGTCCCCAACTTACCTTGCATTCCGATCTGCCGGGCCGGAACCGAGGTGGATGCCGCAACGACTCTTTCGATGGGCATGCCCAGCTTAAGAAACTTCATCATCGTCAACGGCAAGCTGAAAACAAAATCGGAGAAGAGCGTCTTTTTGGTGAGATCGCTGCTGATGATGTCGGGGACGAATCCTTCGGCAAGCGCCGCTTGGGTAACGCGAAAGGAAAAATTCTTTCTGCCATTGGCCGAGTCGAAGATGACGCCTCGCCGCCTTGCCACGTAGAGCCCAGCCCGCACCTTCCCATCGGAGCCGAGGATCGTGTCGCCCACTCCCTGATACATGTGGCAGTACACATCGCCCGGGCGCAGCATCGCGGCAATTTCGTCGGGAGGGATCGGAGGATTCGTGGTGTGCACAGTAACCGAACAGCCCAGCCGATCCGCAATTTGCAGAGTGTGTTCAAGTGGTTTGCTGCCCAGACTGCCTACGATGTCCTTCGAGAGCCGAATTTTCAATCCGAGGCACTGCCCGCGGTAGCGGTGAAAGAGTTCCGCGATTCTCGGCTCGTCGTAATACTGCGGATCCAGCTGTTCCGCGTAACGAGTGCAGATGAGGCCCCCGGGCGAAATGTTGATAAAGCTGAAAATGCGCACCTGGCTGGTGGCCACGGCCGTGCGGACGAAGCTTTCGTAGTTAGCCGAGCCGCAACTGCCTGCGTCAACAGCCGTGGTGACGCCCATCGGCAGCAATGCGCTATCCGCGTGCACGCCGGATTCGGTGCCGCCGGCATAGAGATGAGCGTGGAAATCGATCAACCCGGGAAGAACGAGACAACTCCGAGCGTCGATGGTAGCCGCAGCATCGCTTGCTTCTCCCGCTGCGGCTTCTACGACCGTATTTCCACGGATCAGCACGTCTCCCTGCGTATTTATACCGCGCTCGGGATCGATGATCGTTCCACCGGCAATCTTCAAATCGGCGTGCATGCCGCGATGGCCCTCGCTATGTAGCCGCGTTAAAGCTATCCAGGAGTTCGGGTTGCAGGTCCTCGGGAAGTCCAATCTCGAAAGCGACCAAAGTCATCGAGACGAACGAGTAGTACCCCAGCACACCCACAAGCTCCACAACCTGCTGCTCGCCGAGTTCGGAAATGGCTTCCTGATAAAGGTCATCGGAAATACTTCGAGTTTCAAGCATTTGGGCAGCGATCCCATAGACCACTTGATCGGCGTTGTTCTTAAACGAGGGTTGGCGGCGAGCTGCTATGTCCGCCACGATATCAGCGCTCACGCCGGCTTCGAGGGCGATCTTCTTGTGTACGAGCCATTCGTGGTGGGCCGACCAATGACGCGCTACAACTAGGATGGCCAGCTCTCGAAGGCGGGACGGCAAACTCATTTCGAAGCGGATGAATTCGCCCAACTTCTGGGCCCGGCGCGCCAACTCGGGATTCTTGAGCCACGCCGTCATGGGGGCGGGGGCATGGCCGCGTAATCCTGCGGCGGCTTCCTGGTAGGCGCGCTTCTCTTCGGGCGACATGGCGCTCAGTGCGGTCAACTTGATACGAGCCAACGAAACCTCGATTCAAAAACGGAGCGTTCGATTCGCCGCAACGGAATTTACGGCCTCGCCGCAGAGATGCCGCCATCCACAATCAACTCCGTGGCCGTTATGTAACGCGCTTCATCGGACACGAGGAAGAGCGCGGCGTTCGCTACATCCCAGGCATCGCCCATGCGTCCCATCGGTATGCCCGCGTTGCGTTGGGCGATGAGCTTTTCCACGTCACCGCCGGCAGTCTGATGGACCACGCGGGCCTCCACCAGCGGCGTATGCATCGTGCCGACCACAAGAGTATTGCAGCGGATGCCCTTTTTCACATAGGCCATGGCGGTGGCCTTGCCGAAGGCGATCAGTCCCGCCTTGGCTGAGCTGTAGGCTACGTAGGTGCGACCCGCAACGTGGTGACGAAGTGCAGCAATGGACGCGATATTCAGAATCGCGCCGGAACCCTGCTTTTCCATCACCGGAAGCACGTACTTGCAACCGAGGAATGCCGTCTTGAGATTGAGATCGATCTGGCCATCCCACACTTCTTCGCTCATCGACACGGGATCGCCCGGCGCCGACCCCCCAACGTTATTGACCAGAATATCGATACGCCCGAAGCGCTCGACGCACGCATCGACAGAACCGCGCGCGTCCTCCGCGACCAGCATATTGCAGGAATGCGCGACGAATGTGCCGCCTTCCTTCTGAATGATTTCGCCTGTGACCGATGCCGCGTCACTATTTACGTCAATTCCAAAAACCTTGGCGCCCTGGCGCGCAAATAACACCGACATCGCCTTGCCATTCCCCCAGCCGGGCCCGACGGAGCCCGCTCCGGTGACGATCGCAATTTTGCCGGTTAGATCGAGCACCTTGTCCCGCTTTCCATGCAATCTGCATGTACGAACGATAGCAATATGAACTGTGGTGCATTCTATCCGCGGCAGGATACTACAGGCGCGATTGGTTCATTGCGCGGGAAATGCGTCCGCTACAAGCCAGTCGCAATATACATTGCGATCGTCGCAAGTCACGCCTGCGACAACGGGAATTACTGGGACGCCGATGAGCTGGGCAGTTTCTGGCCGCTGGCCCAGGCGGCCATGGCCTGCCAGTCGGGGTCATCTTTCGATTCAAACTGCCGGCCGCCTCCGTGGACATCCCCACCCGCCATCGGCGACAGGGGATGAATCAGGAAGCGGCTGTTCATCGGGTCGGAATGATCGATGAGCCGGGATACGTTCTGGAAGATTTTGCGGGATTGCTCTTCGTTCCAGGAAGTGGCGCCCGGCGAGAGCTTTACCAGGTATTGCGGGCCGGTATTGGACGCATGGCAGGCGTAGCAGCGCGCGTGCGTCGGCCGCCTTTCCAGGAAAATAGGCTCCACGCGGGCTTTGAAGAATTCATAATCGAGAGTCACGGACTTGGAAGCGTCCTGCCGCGCGGGGGCACCGCCGGACGGGACCGCGGCGAAGGCCGACGCCCCGACCACCAGGAGCGCCAAAGTTCGTCTATAGAAGTTTCCCGACATCGTATCGCCTCCAAGAAGCTATGCCGTGCAATCCGTTAAAGCCCTGCCTGCGTCCGTCGTCGCAGTAGGTTCCCGCAATTCCTTATGGCAGCACCAAGGTGTTCATCCGCCCCGGCGCTTCGCCTACCTGGACGCGAGCGACCGCCTTCAGCGACTTCATATCGATCGCCGATACCGACCTGTCGCCTGCGTTGGCGATGTAAGCCATCTTGCTGTCCGGCGTGAAAGCGATCCACTCCGGGCCGCCGCTGATCGGCTCACGCCCCGGCGCCATAATTTGGGGCAAATGAACGCGCCCCATCAATTTGAGCTCGGGGAGTGAGTAGACGAAAACAGAGTCGTAAGTCGCGCTGTTGACCCACAGCGTCTTGCCGTCCGGCGCCACACTGATGCCGTGGCTCGGAGGACTTCCGGCGCGCGTAAGGCTCGGTTCGTCGTCGGGAAACTTGATCCTGGTCACCTCTTTGTGCGTGGCAAAATCCACCACTGTGAAGCCATCCGATTCCGCAAGCTGCACGAAGATGCGGCGAGGCGAGCCGTCCGGACCGCTCTCGATAGCCGGGACCAGCGTTCCCTGGTCGAACTTAACTTCCCATGCCTGCTGCTGGGTTTGAAGGTCGAAGACCCTTACAAATTTTCCGTTGGGCGAAGTGGTAACCGCAAACCTGCTGTCGGGCGATAGTACGACGTCATGCAGCCGGGTTTCCGCGGGGATTGTCTTTACGTTCTCGAGTGAAGTTGTGTCGATCAGATCGAGGCCGCCGGGAACCTGGCCGATGCAGACCACGACCCATTTTCCGTCCCGAGTAACCGCCAGATCGTTGGCATGGCCGCTAAGAGGTATCTTTTTGATCTCATTGCCCGTCTTGCGGTCGATAACGGTGACCACGTTATCGGGGCCCTGCGTAATGTAGAGCCGGCTTCCGTCGGGAGCGAAGTCGACGGCTTCGGGAACCTCGATGTCCTTGATCTCGCCGACGACTTTATTATCTTTGGTGTCGATGATCGAAATAGTGGTCCCGGCATGGTTGGTGATATAGATACGCGCCGTGGCAGCCGCCAGCGGCATGGCCAGCAATATCCAGACCCCACCCAGTTGCCCGAGCCTGCGGAAACTTGCTTTCATCGAGGTGACCTCATCGGAGCGAAGCACTACTTTACCATCCGGTCGCAGAGCGTACTGAAGGCGCGAAACCAAGTCAAGTTCTACCGGTTTGCAATCTTTATAAGGTGTTCAATCTTGAAGCGACTGCCTCGACCAATTTCCAGGCGGCTACTTCGGGAGCCGTATTGCTATCACTAGGCTCGCTCATCTTGCTCGCTACTTGGCCGGCGCGGACTTGCCCGGAGGCGTTCCTAACTCCCTCTCGAAGTAACTGGCCTCATCCTCGGGGATGCAGTAATCCTCCTGGATTTCCCAGTTCTTCAAATCGAAGTCGATTTGCCATCCCCAGGAGGCGGCGTAAATCTTCGGGTCGTCGATGGTAAAAGAAACCTTCATATGATCGTGGTCCACGCGGTGGAAACGCTCGGTCAGCTTAAAAGCGTCGCTATGAGGATGGCCTGCGGCGTCGATCCAGGTCTTGTCGTTAAAGTTCGCGGTCTCAACTACGAGATCGTCACCGTCCCAGTGCCCGATTGAATAGCCCATCCACAGAGAATCGGAATCCTTGGGCATCTCCCGGCCGTCCATCCAGACCGTGCGCCACACATGATAGCCTTCGTGGAAAATAAAAATTCTCTGGGGCGTCTGTAAAATCTCGAACGGATGACTGCTGTTGAAATAAGCATGTGGCAGCCCGGGAGGATGGCAGGTATAGGTGGGATCGATCGTGATGGGGCGGCCTTCCTTCGTTTCATGCGTGTTGAAATCGAATTGAGCCTGCCCGGCCGGCGTGAATGGGGCGGTTTGCTT
>JBEKTG010000084.1:0-10209 GCA_049516275.1 Candidatus Acidiferrales bacterium | reverse complement strand
GTGCTCGAAGGCTATGTAAATCTCGGGGAGATGCGCACCGAGGGGCCCTTCGGGGATCACACCGGCTTCTATTCCCTCGAAGGCGAATACCCCGTTTTCCATCTCACCTGCATCACCCATCGGAAAGACCCGCTCTACCTTACGACTATCGTGGGGCCGCCGCCGCAGGAGGATTATTTCATCGGCCACGCGATCGAGCGCGTCTTCCTTCCCGTGATGAAGATGCAGCATCCGGAAATTGTGGACGTCGCCATGCCCGCCGAAGGAATTTTCCGGAACCTGATGATCGTCGCCATCAAAAAAAGCTATCCCGGGCATGCCCGCAAGACAATGAACGCGATCTGGTCGCTGGGGCAGGCGATGTTCACGAAAGTTATCGTGGTCGTCGATCACGACGTGAACGTGCAGGATTCCGGCGAAGTAGTTTGGAAGGCGCTATGCGCGATCGACCCCGAGCGCGATATCCAGTTCGTGATGGGCCCGGTGGATACGCTCGACCATGCCGCTCGTCGGCAGGATTACGGCTCGAAGATGGGGATCGACGCCACAAGAAAATGGCCTGAAGAGGGCTTTGCCGGACGCTGGCCGGACGAGATCAAAATGGACGAGCAAACAAAAAAGCGCATGGACGTGCTTTGGCAGCAACTCGGCCTGGGCAATGGGAAGAAAAGGTAAAGCGTTGCAGTCCAACCCGGGGGCGGCTCCATCACGCTTCCCACCCTCATAACAAAGGCCTTTTCAGCGCTTCATGCGCACCAACCTGTACCTTACCTGTCCCTGTAAGCCCAATGTCCGTCTAGGCCGGGTTATATCAATAGCACACGCCTTCGGTACGTTTTCTTGACACGGTTTGTCGCAGATGCAATAAACAGTTCAAGCAGTTCCAGTACCGGGATTCATAGTACTACGTGAGTTCGGGCGTTTCGGGGCCCCGCTTTTCCGGGGGAAGTAATCGGTTGAATAAGAAGCAGGTTTCGATAGGGCAGCGGACTACTGCAATTCTGTGTGCAGGGGCGGTAACGCAGTAAGGAGTGAGAGGCTGCACGATGTTTAACCTGGGTAAAACCAAATCGCTGGTCGGGTTGGATATAGGCTCAAGCTCGGTAAAGGCCGTTGAGCTGAAGAAAGCGAAGGGGGGATACGAACTGGTCAGTTTCGGTCTCGAACCCCTGGCGCAGGACACCGTAGTAGACGGCGCCATCATGGATGCGCCCTCGGTAGCCGAAAAGATCGTTTCCATCTTCGATAATCAAAAGATCAAGTCCAAAGACGTAGCCACCTCCGTCTCGGGCCATTCGGTGATCGTGAAGCGGGTCAGCATGCCCCTGATGGCGGAAGAAGAGCTCTACGACCGCGTTCAAGCCGAGGCCAGCCAGCACATCCCCTTCGATATCGCCGACGTGAACCTGAGCTACCAGCTTCTGGAAGCCACCGAAAACCAGATGGACGTGCTGCTGGTGGCCGTTAAAAAAGACAAAATTCTCAACCACACGAACGTGTTGGCGCAGGCAGGGAAGACCCCGGTAGTCGTCGATATCGATGCATTCGCCCTGCAGAACAGTTTCGAGCTCAACTACGAGCCCGATGCCTCGCAGGTGGTGGCTCTTCTGAACGTCGGCGCGAGCGTGATGAACATCAACATCATCCGCGGCTGGACGCCTCTTTTCACGCGCGACGTTTCCGTCGGAGGCAACCAGTACACCGACGCGCTGCAGAAGGAACTCGACCTCAGCTTTGAAGACGCCGAAAAATTGAAGATGGGAGGGTCCCTCCCGGGCGTCAACGAAGAGCAACGCACCGCGATTCTGCGCTCCGTTTCCGACATTCTGATCCTCGAAATACAGAAGACCTTCGACTTTTTCCGCGCCACGGCCAGCGGAGAGAACATTCGCCGGATTTACGTAGCCGGCGGCACGGCGCGGGTTCCCGGACTTCTCGACCTTCTAAAGGAAGAATTCGCCATGCCGGTCGAGGAGCTTTACCCGTTCCGGAAGGTATCCATTGTTCCCGGGCGCCATGACGAAAACCAGCTTCGCGAGTTGGCGCCGCGCCTGGCAATTGCCGTGGGCCTGGCGCTTAGGAGTTTTGACACGCCATGATCCGGATCAATCTATTAGGTCAAACGCGTCCGAAAGCTGCCAAGAGTGCCGTGCCGCTCGAAGCGACCATGCAGATTGTCTTCGCGCTGGTCGCAATCGGCGTCGCCCTCACGGTTCTGGGCGTCACCTATTACCAGCAGAAAAGCGAACTCGACCGCACCAACGCCAGGATCGCTTCCTTGCGCGCAGAGCGGGCCAGCCTGGAACAGATCAAGCAGGATGTGGACCGCTTCGAAAGTCAGAAGAACGTCCTTCAGCAGCGCATCGATGTGATCGAAACCCTGCAGAAGAATCGCACCGGCGGCCAGGACCTGTTGCAGATGGTGGCCAATACCGTCGTGCACGTCGACAACGTATGGCTCACGTCGCTCAACCGAACCGGGAATTCCATCGATATGCAGGGCGAGGCGGCGTCGATCAACTCCGTGGCGAACTTCATCACCCAGCTCAAGCGATCGGGCTACTTTGACAACGTGGAGATCAAGCAAGCCACCGAAGACGACATCGTGCCCTCGGTTGCAACGTACGGCTTTTCCATGACTGCGGCCATCAGTCCGCAAACGGCCGCCAACACACAACCGACCGGAGCACCGCAGCCTCCGCCGCAACCGGCGAAAGCGGGGAGGAGCTAATCATGGGAACCAGTTTTCGAGATTGGCCCTGGCCGCTGCAGGCGTTGTTCTATATCGGTCTCGCGGTAGCTCTCATCCTGGTGGGCTTCTACGTTCCAGGCCTGCCGCTTAGCAACGTTCGCACGCAGCTTCAGAGCGCCCAGGCGGAAATGAAGCCTCTCGAGGCCGACGTCCAGAACTTGCGCGTTTACAAGCAGCGTCGCGCGGAACTGCAATCCGAGATGGACGCTCTGCAGAAGCAGCTCGCCACGCTGCAGACGATCGTCCCCGAAGAGAAGCAGACCGATCAGTTCATCCTGATGATCCAGAGCGCGGCGGTCAGCTCGGGAGTCTCCGTCAGAAAGCTGACGGCGAAAGCGATCGCCAACAAGCCCTATTACTACGAGATGCCTTTCGATATCGACGCGGACGGCCCCTACTACTCGGTGCTCGACTTCTTCGCCAGGCTCGGCCGCCTTTCGCGAATCATCAACGTGGGCGACGTGAAACTCAGCGCTGTTGCCAAGGGCAATGGCGGCAAGTTCCGCATGAATCCGGGGACGTCGGTAAACGGCACCTTCACCATAACGACGTTCTATACGCAAGCGGCTCCGACTCAGGCGACTCCGGTTTCCGCGCCGGGGACGGCGAAGCATTAGGGCGATCACGATGAAACCTGCAAACACATTCGCGAAGCTGGCAGCAACCGCGGCGATCTTCTTCGGCCTGGCCGCCGGTGTTTCCGCACAGAGCAGTCCGGCGAAGCCCGCCCACAAGGCAAGGGCCAAAAAGCCTGCGTCCAGCGCACCGGCCGCCGCTGCCCCCGCTGCAGATGCAGCTCCAGCTGCTCCCGACGCCGCGAAGCCGGCAGGGCCCAGGCGCGATCCGTTTCTGCCATTGGTCAGCGACAAGAAGGAAGGCGGCAGCATGGAACACTTGCCGCCAGGCAAGGCTGGACTTGTGATTACGTCCGTGCGGGTCGATGGCACGGTGCGCTCTCAGGAAGGCATGATCGCTGTGCTATCCAATGCCGACCAGCATGTCTATTTCGTTCGCGAGGGCGACCAGTTGTATGACGGCAATGTGGACAAGATTGGTTTGGACGGGGTCACGTTTCGACAAAACTCCAAAGACGCGTTCGGGAAACCAGTCGAGCGGGTCGTGACGAAGCGAATCTACGCGAGTGCAGGAGAGCAGCAATGAGGATGATTTGGCGAGCATGGGGGCTGGGAGCATTGGTCGTGCTCGGCCTGATATTGTCGAACGGGACGGTGTCGGCAGACGGCAGCGCGGCATTGCGCGTGAAGGCGCAGACCAGCGACGGCGCGGTCCGGCTGGATCTGCAGGCCGATGCGCCATTCCAGTACACCACCTACCGCCCCAGCGAGAGTCTTTACGTAATCGACCTGACCGGCGTATCCGCCGCGGATGCCGCGGGCGTTCGCGTGGTTCCCTCCAACCTTATCAAGAGCTATCGTCTGTCGAACTACACGTCGGCCGGCAAGCCTGCCGTACGCCTGGAGCTATTGCTTGATTCCGGCGTGGAACCCAAGCTTGACCGCACCGACGCGCAGGATTTGAGCATCTCCGCTTCGCGGCCAGGCAGCGCGGCAATCGTTCCGGCGCGCGTTCTCACCGCGGCGGAACAGCCCGTCGTGATTCCAGCCTCGGCCAAGCCTGCGAGCGATAAGGTTTCGGCCGCAAGCGCCGGAGCAATTCAACAGGTGAATCTGGCGCAGAATGGCGATCAGACCAACGTCAACGTGCTTGGCTCCGGACCGCTCAACTATCACGCCATTCATCTTCAGAATCCCGACCGGATCGTGCTCGACTTCTCCGGCTCGTCCCTGAAGACATCCGTAAGACATATCGCCAGCAATCTGGACCCTGTTCGTGAAATCCGGGTCGCCCAGTTCACACCGGAGGTTTCGCGGGTGGTGATCGATCTGCGCCAGCCCTCGGAATACAACATCAACGCCACTGACAACACCGTGACCGTAGCCTTTGCTCCGAAGGCCTCGGGCGGAGTGGTTGTGAGTCCCGCTGCGCCTGCGGAAACAGCGAATTTGACGACCACGAAGGCGCGAGTTCAGCCGCGAGCGGCGCAAGAGCGCGCTTCGCTAAAGACCACTTCCGCGATTCCTTCGCCGGCCGCCGTTCTGCCGGCCACGATGGCGGGGAATTCCTCGTCGCTGGCTGCGCCGGTTCCGGCTGTCGCGCAGTCCGCGATGGAGCCCGCTGCCGTGGCTTCCACTCTGGCAAAAGCAGCGCCCTCCGCGGAACAGCCTGCAGTGGCTGCCCCGTCTGCCGCGCCCGTGGCCGCTCCCGAACGCGCAAGCTATGCTCCCCAGCAGGCGCCGGTTCCCGCTCCTGCGACGAATGGCAAGTATTCGGGCGAACCGATTTCGGTGAATTTGAAGGACGTCGATCTGCGCGACTTCTTCCGCCTCATTCATGAAATCAGCGGACTCAACGTCGTGGTGGACCCGAGCGTCAAGGGAACCCTCACCATCGTTCTGGACGATGTGCCGTGGGATCAGGCGCTCGATATCGTCCTCCACAACAACGATCTCGATAAGCAGCTCGAAGGAAACGTTCTTCGCATCGCCACCAGAGACACCATCCGCAAGGAGGCCGAAGAGAGCCGGGATCTGGCTCGCGCGCAGGCCGAGGCCGCGGATATCGTAACCACGACGCGGCGGCTCAGCTACGCCAAAGCGACGACCATCGCCCTGGTCATGAAGAAATTCCTGTCATCGCGAGGCGATATCCTGGCCGACGACCGCTCGAACACCCTGATCATCCGCGACATTCCGACGACCTTCCCGGTGCTGGATAATCTACTGCGCCAGCTCGACCGCAAGTCGCAACAAGTGGAAATTGAGGCGCGGGTCGTCGCCGCGAACCGTTCCTTTTCGCGTGAACTGGGCACCGAGCTCGGCATGGCGGGCCGCATTGGCAATAGCGCCGTCTCCGGAGACAACGCGGTAGGAGCCAGCCCGACCACCTTTACCCCCGCGCCACCTGTGATCACCGGAACGGGAGGAGCGGGCGTCACCTCCGGCCAGATACCTCTTCTGACCAGCCTGGCGACCTCTGTTCCCACCAGCGGCATTCAATATTTGTTTGCGTCGTCCAACTTCGCGTTGGATTTCGTGATTGACGCCGCCGAAACAAGGGGCGTCGGCAAGCTGCTCTCGAAGCCGAAGGTGATCACGCAGAACAACGAGAAGGCCACCGTCAAACAGGGAACCAAGATTCCCGTGCAGACGGTCGTGAACAACACCGTCTCCGTCCAATTCGTCGACGCGGTGCTGGAGCTGGATGTGACGCCCCAAATCACTGCGGAGGGCACGGTCTACATGGATGTGACGGTCGAGAACGACCAGATCGACCAAGCCATCCCTCGTGTGCAAGGGATCCCCGCGATCGACACGCAATCGGCAGAAACCAAGGTCACCGTCACCGATGGAGCCACCGTTGTGATCGGCGGAATCATCGTCACACAGCAGCAGACCTCCATTTCGCAGGTGCCCATTGTCGGCAGCGTGCCGGTGCTGGGGAACCTCTTCAAGCACACGACGGTCAGCTCCACGTCGCAGGAATTGCTCTTCTTCCTTACTCCCAGAATCCTTCCGATGTAACATAGCGGGTTGTGGGATCGGACAGTCAAAATTTACGCCGGAGCCGGATCGATCGGCTCCGGCTTCGTTTTTCGGAGCTTCGCGCCGATGCGATGCTAGTGTCGCAACCCGCGAACATCCTTTACCTTTGCGGATTTTCCGGCAGCGCAGGCGTGCTGCTGGTCGCAACTTCAGAAAGCATCCTTTTCACGGACAGCCGCTATACCTTCCAGGCACGGGAAGAGGTTTCCGGTGCTCGAATCCATATCGCGAAGAAGGGGCTGTTGCGCGAAGTTGGCGCGATTCTGAAATCACGGAAGAGCCGCACTTCGGTAGCGTATTCCAGCAGCCACCTCACGGTAGCTCAAATGGAGGCACTCCAGGCCGCGACGGGTCCCCGGGTGCGCTGGGTGAAGGATGCGAGCGCGGTCGAGACGCTGCGCGCCGTCAAAGACGATGCCGAAGTGGCCGCCATGCGCGAAGCCGCCGTCCTGATCAGCCGGGTCTTCGAGACCGCTTTGTCGGCCATCAAGCCGGGAATCAGCGAGCTGGATTTGGCGGGCAGGCTGGAACTCAGCATGAAGCGGCGTGGCGCCTCGGGTCCGTCTTTTGAAACGATCGTAGCCTCGGGAGCGCGATCTGCGTGGGCTCACGCGCGGCCGCAGGCGAAGTTATTGGGAAAGGGCGAACTGGTCGTCATTGATCAGGGTGCTATACTTCACGGCTACTGCAGCGATTTGACCCGTACCGTATTTCTCGGACGGGCCTCCCGGAAGGTGCGCCGCCTCTACCGCGCCGTTCTGGAGGCGCAGGAAGCGGCCAAGAAGGCAATCCGGCCGGGGGTAACGGCGGGGGCCGTCGACAAAGCTGCCCGCAGCACCTTGAAGCAGCACGGCCTTGACCAATACTTTACCCACAGCACCGGACATGGGCTTGGCCTCGAAGTTCACGAGATGCCCCGGATCGGCCGGGGCGAAAAGTTCGTCATCCAGAAGGGCATGGTATTAACCGTTGAACCCGGCGTGTATCTGGAAGGCCTGGGCGGGATACGGATTGAGGATGATGTCGTAGTGACGGAGAATGGATCGATGGATTTGACGACCGCCCCAAGGGAATTTCTCGAACTCTGATGCCCAGGAATCCCAAACAGAAGATACCCAAACAGCCGAAACCCGTCCCCCCCGCGGGCGGCGTGGACCTGGCGGAAGTCGAGCGTCTGCTCAGCTTCATGGAGAAGCACCATCTCGAGCAGTTTGAATACGAACGGGACGGCGTGCGAATTCTTCTGAAGAAAGCGTCCGCCCCGGTGCGAGAGAGAACCCGGCCCGCGCCGGTGGCGGAGGTTTCCGTGATGGCGGAGCCGGCGCTCGCACCCTCTCCTTCATCGAAATCAGCGGCATCGCCCGTACCTGCCACAGCAACGGCCGCTGAAGCCGCGAAAGCGGAGGACCTGCATGTGATTAAGTCTCCGATCGTGGGCACGTTCTATGCAGCGGCCGGTCCGGAAGCCGAGCCGTTCGTCTCCCTCGGGGACAGCGTCGGTAAGGGCGAGGTTCTTTGCATCATCGAAGCCATGAAGCTGATGAATGAAATTGAGTCGGATGTGGCCGGGGAAGTGGCCAAAATTTTTGCAAAGAACGGCAGCCCGGTCGAGTATGGCGAGCCGTTGTTCGGCATCCGTCCAGGCGGCAAGGCGTAGCTCCCGGCAGGCAGACTCCGGATCGAATGTTTCGAAAAATCCTGATCGCGAATCGCGGCGAAATCGCACTGCGCATCCTGAGCGCCTGCAAGGAGCTGGGGATTCAAACGGTGGCGGTTTATTCCGAGGCCGACCGCCACTCCCTGCACGTGCGCTTTGCCGACGAGGCCATTTGTATCGGCCCCCCGCGGAGCAGCGAAAGCTACCTGAATATTCCCCAGGTGATCAGCGCGGCGGAAATCGCCGACGTCGACGCGATTCATCCCGGCTACGGCTTTCTGTCTGAAAATGCCAATTTTGCGGAGGTGTGCGAGGCGTCCCACATCGCCTTCATCGGGCCGTCGCCCAAGGTGATCCGCATGATGGGCGAAAAGGACCGGGCGCGCGCGGAAATGGCGGCGGCCGGGCTGCCGATCATCCCGGGTAGCCCCGGCGTCGTCGCCGACGAGCAGGCCGCGAAGCAAATTGCCGACGAAATCGGCCTCCCGGTGATGATCAAGGCCGCAGAGGGTGGTGGCGGACGCGGAATGCGCCTGGTGCGGAAGAAGAGTGAGCTCGTCGCCGCGTTTCAGACCGCGCGTACCGAAGCGGAGCAGGCCTTCGGCAGCCCCAACGTGTATATCGAAAAGTTGATCGAGAACCCTCGCCATATCGAATTTCAGGTGCTGGGCGATAAATATGGCAACGTTATCCATCTCGGAGAGCGCGACTGCTCCATTCAGCGGCGGCATCAGAAAGTGCTGGAGGAATCGCCTTCGCCGGCCCTCGACGCGCAGACCCGCAAGAAAATTGGCGACCAGGTGGTGGAAGCCCTCGAGCGCGTCGGCTACTCGAGCGCCGGCACGGTGGAATTTCTTCGCGACGCTTCCGGGAAGCTCTATTTCATCGAGATGAACGCCCGCATCCAAGTGGAACATCCGGTGACGGAGATGGTCACCGGTGTCGACCTCGTGAAATCGCAGATACGCCTCGCGGCCGGCGAAAAGCTCGCCGATGTCGTCGGCCCGGTGGAATTCCGAGGCCACGCCATCGAATGCCGGATCAACGCCGAAGATCCCGAAACCTTCGTGCCGAGCCCGGGCCACATCACCACCTTCCGCGTGCCCGGCGGCCCGGGCATTCGCGTCGACACCGCGGCGCACGCCGATGCGGTGATACCGCCTTACTACGACTCGCTGATCGCGAAGCTGATTGCCCACGGCCACGACCGCGCCGAAGCCATCGCGCGCATGCGCGGAGCGCTCGATGGCTTCATCGTGGAAGGAATCAAGACCACGATCCCGCTGCACAAGCGCATCGTCGTCTCGCCCGACTTCGCGGCGGGCAAATTCGACACGCATTTTCTCGAACGCTCGCTGGCTGTGGGAGCGAAATAGCGGAACCCTTGCGGAGTCTTTAGCGGAGACACGGATTGTTTTCAGCCCTCTACGCCATTCTCGATCCAAGCCTGACGCCAGAACCGGTTGCATTCGCCCGCCAGCTCGCCGATGCGGGAGTGCAGCTGATTCAGCTTCGCGACAAACGCGGCTCGTCGCGAAAGATTCACGAGCAGGCGCGGGAATTGATGAGCCTCCAGTCGAGCGGCGTGCGCATCATTGTCAACGATCGCCCCGATATTGCGGCCATTGCGGGCGCGGCAGGCGTGCATGTTGGCCAGGATGACCTTCCCGTCGAAGACGCCCGCAAGATCTGCAGGCCGCCCCTCTGGGTGGGCGTTTCGACACATAACCTCAATCAATTAAGGGAAGCCGATGCCACTTCGGCGGATTATATTGCGGTAGGGCCTATCTTCCCGACCAGCACCAAGGAAAATCCCGACCCGGTAGTCGGGCTGGATCTGTTGCGAGCGGCTCGCCAGTTGACCCGCAAGCCGCTGGTGGCGATCGGCGGCGTCACCGTCGAGTCTGCGGAGGATGTCTTTGCGGCTGGAGCCGACTCGGTCGCTGTGATTAAGGACCTGGCGCTCGCCGGCGACGATCTCCGCAACCGCGTGCGCGGATATCAGGCAGCGGCAGAGCGCGCTCGCAAGCTGCGCTCCTGAGGGGCGCGTTCCAAAATGGCACAGCAGGCTCAGACGATCGGAGTCGCTGCCCCGACCTCTCATCCGGGACTCGTCAAGAGCCTCGGCCTGTTTGACTCGACCATGCTCGTCGCCGGGTCCATGATTGGCTCCGGCA
>JBEKTG010000083.1:0-14426 GCA_049516275.1 Candidatus Acidiferrales bacterium | reverse complement strand
GCGTAAGTATCTGTAATGTGAGAAATTGGGGAGAGAGCGCCCGTAGCTCAGTTGGAAAGAGCGTCTGCCTTCTAAGCAGAGGGTCGGGGGTTCGAATCCCTCCGGGCGCGCCACTCTAATTCCTGCCCCTCATTAGCTTGCGCTGCTCCCATCGAATCGGCTTCCACCGTATGCGGATCATTTCTTGTCTGGAAAACAAGTATTCCGTCAATCTGCGCGGTATTTGCCGTCGACACGCCGGAGCCGCATCGTTCCGCTGATATCGGTAACTTTGCATGCCGTCAGGTACACACATCGAGCTGGGATGATCCGCCTTCCGCAAATCTTCAACAGATGGGCTCGTGATATGCTTTTGGCTTCACATCCAAATGGACTGTCGCGGATGAAAGTTTGACGATCCCTGACTCAAACGCCGAGATCGCTACAGCTGTTTCTGCGCAACATCGTCAGTTGAGGCGGGAGATGCCGCCGCGGACGAGCGCATTCTTGCGGAATCTGGCGCGATCCTGGGCAGGCCGGTATGGGATGGCGTCGCTTTTTGTGGCCCTGGCGCTTGGGTTGGAGAAATTGTTACAGGGCTTTTTCCCTTACCCGTTCTTGTTCGTTTTCTTCGCCGCGGTGATGGCGAGCGCGTGGTTTGGTGGAACGGGGCCGGGGCTGTTCGCGGTTCTCCTCTCAACAATCGCTGTTGATTACTTTTTTGTCCGCCCGTTCTATTCGTTGGCGATCAATGCGACGGATGGCAGCTACTTCGCTGCGTTCATTCTCTGCGCTCTGGTGGCAAGCTGGATCAGCTCTTCCAAGCGGAAGGGCGAGGAGGCGCTTCGGGAAGCTCGCGATCAACTTGAAGTTCGTGTCGCCGAGCGCACCGCGGAGCTTCAGAAGTCGAATGCGGAGTTGCAGAAGACTGTGGGACAGCATGAGCGAGCGCAACAGGCTCTCATGAAAACGCAGGCGGAGCTCGCTGAATTGTCGCGGTTCCTGACCATGGCTGAGCTCACCGCTTCGATTGCTCACGAGGTAAATCAGCCGCTTACCGCCGTGGCGGTGTACGGAAGGGCCTGCCTGGAATGGCTATCGGCGAGTCCGCCAAATTTGCCCGAAGCCCGGAGGGCCGCTGAAATTGTCATCCAGGACGGCACCAGAGCCGGTACGATTATCAATCGCATCCGCGCCTTATTTAAGAGGCAGCCGGTCGCTCAGGATTGGCTCAATCTGAACGAGATCATTGCCGAATCCGTTGGTTTTATGAAGGAAGAAGCAATCAGGCATCGAATCACAATAAGAACGGAACTGGCTCGCGATCTGCCCGAAATCAAGGGCGATCGGGTGCAGTTGGAACAGGTGGTTCTCAACCTCGTGATCAATGCCATCGATGCTTTGCGCGAGGCAAAAGAAACGAGAGAAGTCCTCATCACCTCTCGCCGCGAGGGCTCTGCCGAGGTGCTGGTGTCCGTGGAGGATAGCGGAATGGGGGTTAGCGCAGAAATTGCCGGCAGGATCTTCGATCCATTTTTCACCACAAAATCTCATGGCATTGGCATGGGCTTGTCGATTAGCCGCTCCATCGTCGAATCTCACGGTGGCCGGCTGTGGGCCGAGTCGCGCCCGCTCGAAGGCGCGATATTCCGGTTTACAATTCGGGTTGGCTCGTAGGAGGCCTCACCAATGATGGCGCGCGATCTTAGCCCCGCAGTTTTCGTTGTCGATGACGATGCTTCCGTGCGTGATGGCATTCGAACTTTGCTGCGATCGGTAGGGTTGCAGGCGGAAGTGTTTTCGTCGGCGGAAGAGTTCCTGAAGGCGGCGCGGCCGGAATCCCCGAGTTGTCTCGTGCTGGACGTAAGGCTTCCTGGAGTGAATGGGCTGGATCTGCAGGACCAACTCAACAATGCTGGAATAGAAATGCCCATCATATTTATCACCGCGCATGGCGATGTCCCCTCCAGCTTGCGGGCATTGAAAAAAGGCGCGGTGGAGTTCCTCTCCAAACCATTTCAGACCCAGGAGCTGATAACAGCCGTGTATCAAGCTCTGGAAGGCGACCGCAGAAGGCGCGAAGAGCAAACAGAATTTTCCGCTCTGCGATCGAGGATCGAAAAGCTTACGTCACGCGAGCGGGAAGTCACCGTCGATATCGCCTTGCTAAATAGAATGGCCAATCGATTGTCGGCGGCTGACCCATTGCATCAGGTCTTGAACGAGGTCGTCGAATTTATCGCGGCGGTGGTGGAATGCGACTCCTGCATGATCTATGTGCTGGAAAACGAGGAATTGGTCTTGCGGGCGTCCAAGAACCCTCATCCCGAGCAGACGGGCCGGTTGAGAATGAGCATCGGAGAGGGAATTACGGGTTGGGTGGCGGAGCACCTCGACACCGTTGTGGTGGCGCAGAGTGCCCACGAAGACCCCCGTTTCAAACTGTTCAACGAATTGCCGGAGGACCGCTACGAGGCTTTCCTATCCGTACCCCTGGTAAGCGGCGGGAAGCTTGTGGGCGTAATCAATCTGCAGAACCGCGCGCCTCATCAATACACCAAGCATGAGACGGGCCTGGTAGCGACCATCGGTTTCCTGGTTGGCGCAGAGGTGGAAAGAGCCCGTCTGCAGACCCAGAACCTCGAGCTTTCAGACAAACTCGAGAGCCGCAAGCTGATGGATCGGGCAAAGGGCATCCTGCAAAGCGATTTGAAAATCAGCGAAGAAGAGGCGTATCGAACGATTCAGCGGGAGAGCCAGAAACGAAGGAAGTCCATGAAGGAAATCGCGGAATCGATCATTTTGAACGACGACTTGAAACGAGGCGTGTAGGCGGCGATGCAAAAGCGAAGCCGCATTCGCGCGGAATTCAAATCGCGGCAATCTAAAGTTTGAATTTGACTCTATCCTCGAAATGCCGCACCCTGCACGCGGAGTTGACGAAGGTCTAAAGTCACTCTGACCCCCTCTTTCGACGGCGAAACGAGGGCCTGCATCGGACACAACGCCGTGTCCAAATCAATCGATTCATAAAGCTCGACGCAGAGCTGCTACACCAAAGCACCCATAAGGCTGCCGTTTAAAGTCTTACTGCGTGCCCTTCAATTTTGTGGTGTAACTGCCGCGCTTTGTTTGCGCGTGTGAGCGCCGCTTTCCATGTGGCTGGTCGCTCCGATGCCGTTTGTGTGCTCCGGAGGTTCTGGAGGAGAGCAATGCCGTCAGGTGAAATGGTAAGCGCGAATTCCAGACGGTCCGCCGAGCGGCGCCACGTCGCACTGGCTCGTTCGACTGGAGGCGGGAATGAATCGCGAGCACGAGTCGAGAGATACGCGCGGGCTCTCGCTCCCAAGCAGGGAAACACAACCGCGGCTACACGTTCCCACTCTATCGGCGGCCAGGGGGTGGCCGTGGAGGCATGGGACCTCAATGTACAGGACGGCGCGTCTCTTCGCAGCCGGCTGAAAATTCCGGCCCGTGCTGGCAAAGATGCGCGGGAGGGAAAGATGGTGAGGCATTTATCCGAGCTGGGCAATTTTGTCCGGGGTCTGAGTGTGATGGCTCGATTCGGCGAACTTTCGCGAGCGCGATTGTCCTTGCTGCGGGTGCAGCTGTGCGGCGAATACGCAGAATGCGACTGGATCGCACGCCCACCGGATCGCTGGGACGCAGGCTTACCACCCGTTGTCGGCAGGCGGAACGCGTCGACTCAGGCTCTGATGGACGCCATCAAGGTGCGGGCGCTCCTGTTTCGCGTATTGCCCGGACTGCAGAAAGCCGAGTTGCGAGCCTACCGGTACTCGCGGGAGGAGTCTCTCGAACTCATCGTCTCGGGGACGGTGAGCCGGGAAGTGCGGGCGCCGGCTAGCGTTCGTTCACTGGCGATGCGAGCGAAGCTGTTTGGCTTGAATTTCTGGCTCGATGAAGGAGTGCTCGAGGATTTGCAGCCGCGGGAATGCGCCGTGAACTCATGAAAGAATCCGCGGCATTCGGGCGAAAACAAAAGTTTCGCGTTCAGAGGTTGAGGGCGCGGGAGCGGCTGCCGCGCCATTGCGGCAGGTTTTCCTCAACGGCTGGGCGCAGGTCGGCGCAAGTCGAAGGCCCCGTTTGGCAGGTCGCGAGAGACAGCACAGTTCGGCAAGGATGATTCTCATTTCTACAAGGAGAGACAGAATGGCTGGAACAATACGAACAAAACAGAGGTTGTCGTCTGCGCGACCCGGAATGGCGCCGATACGGGAAGCTTCTGGTTCTCGGCAAGGCCGGGGGAATCGCCCTGCTTCTGGCGATTATCGGGCTGCTGTCCTGCACCGTTTTCGCCAAAGTCTACGCCGCCGACCCCGTGGTGAAGGCGGCGGACATCGTGAATCCCGTCAACACCGCGTGGACGCTGGTCGCGGCGTTCCTCGTGTTCGGGATGCAAGTCGGCTTCACGATGCTCGAAGCCGGTTTCTGCCGCTCTCGCGAAACCGTCAACGTGCTGGTCGAATGCGTGGTGGACACGTGCCTGTGCGGTATTTTGTTTTATGCCGTCGGTTTTGCGTTCATGTTCAGCCACGGCAACGGGTTCATCGGCTACCACTGGTTCTTCCTGCAGAACGCGCCAGATACCTATGAGACCACGGGCGTGGCGTTTCTGGCCGTCTGGATTTTCCAGTTTGCCTTTGCCGACACCTGCTCCACGATTACCTCCGGAGCAATGATCGGCCGCACCGATTTCGTGGGCGATCTTCTCTACAGTCTCTGCGTCACCGGTTTCATTTACCCGGTGATCGGGCACTGGGCCTGGGGTCCGGATGGCTGGCTAGCCAACATGGGCAGCGCCGGAAACATGTTCCCGTCGTTGGGGATGCCGTTCCATGATTTCGCCGGTTCCACGGTCGTACATACAATCGGCGGATTCATCGCACTGGCTGGCGCCATCGTTCTGGGGCCGCGCCTCGGCCGCAAGTTCAAACGCGATGGCGGCGCACCCATGCTCCCGCATGACCTGACCATCGCCGTGAGCGGAGGACTCATCCTCTGGTTCGGCTGGTACGGGTTCAATCCCGGCAGCACGCTCTCGGCCATGGACTTTGTCGGCATCGGGCGCGTCGCGACGAACACAACCCTCGCCGCCTGCGCGGCCGGGCTCAGTTCCATTCTTTACGGCTTCATGATGACCAAGAAGTGGGACGCGGGTTTTACGACCAACGGCTTCCTCGCCGGCTTGGTCGCCATCACTTGCCCCTGCTACTGGGTCAGCCCGACCGGTGCGGTTCTTCTCGGCGCGATTGCCGGCGTAATCGTAATCCTCGGAATCGACCTCCTCGAGTGGCTGCGAATCGACGATCCCATCGGCGCGGTTCCCGTGCACGGCATCTGCGGCATCTGGGGAACGCTCTCGCTGGGCTTGTTTGCCTGCGGGAAATATGGCGCTACAGGGCCACTTTCTCCCGACAACAGCGCACCGCTCAAAGGCCTCTTCTACGGCGGCGGCACGCAGGTGCTGGTGGCGCAAGCCATCGGCAGCGCGTGCATCACCTTGGCGACGTTCGGCGTAGCCATGGTGGTAATGCTGGCGATCAACGCCTTTGGAATGCTTCGCCTGTCCGAAGAAGCGGAACTCTACGGCATGGATCTGCACGAGCACGGCATCTCGGCCTACCCCGAGTACGTGCTCTCCTCCCTGGGCGCTCCGGGTGGCATGTCCAAGGAAACCGTTTTGCCCGCTCCTAGTGCCGTCATGAGCCGTCAGGCTCTCTCGCACTCGGATTAACCAAGCTCCGGTGAACCGTTCCAGCTTCCCGTCGTCTCGGCCACGCCGGGAAGCTGGGCCGGAGAATTTTCCGGTTGAGTATGGAAGCGTTCGCGCTCAGGCCAAAACAACTCGCAGCGACTTATAGAAGGAAAGAGGAGAGGAAATGACAAAACTGGAAGCGATTGTACAGCCCGGACGATTCGAGTCGGTAAAGAAAGCCCTTATCGATGCCGGAGTTGACGGCATGACCGTTTCAGAAGTGCGCGGCCACGGGCGGCAGAAAGGCCACACCGAGACGTATCACGGGCACGAGTACAGCGTCGACCTTCTGCCGAAAATCAAACTCGAAATCGTGGTGGAAGATAAACAGGTGGAAGCGGTGGTCGATGCCATCATCAAGAATGCCGCCACCGGCAAAATCGGGGATGGAAAAATTTTCATCTCCAAGGTGGAGGAAGCCATTCGCATCCGCAACCAGGAACGGGGCGTAGCAGCGCTTTAGCCTTTTGATCTGGGTGCCCTCGGACTTGGACTCGATTCCCTGAAGGAGTTCTTGCGGCACCCATTTCGATGTGTGATCGATTTAACGAACGCTGCGGCCAGAGTAATCGTGGAGATGCAATGGGCGCAGCGGTTGGCTGACACCGGATGGCATCCAAACCCGTCGAATCGCCCCTAACCAGCGGCTCTGCCCGGCCCGTCGCGAAGGTTCTCGTCGCGACAACGGCCATGCTCGCTTTTATCTCCTACTGGCGAGCAGCGGCCATCGTGTTGAACGACCTTGCTTCCTCCGCTTACTACGCCGGGGGTGAGGCTGAGCAGTTCATCGGCAAGACCGCCCCGTGGTTCATCCTCGCCACAATGCTTCTTTCGTACGCCGTGTCACAACTGTACGTCGAGAGCTGCAGCATGTTCGTGCGCGGGGGCGTCTACCGCGTGGTGAAAGAAGCGATGGGCGGAACGCTCGCGAAGTTTTCCGTTTCCGCGCTCATGTTCGATTACGTGCTCACCGGCCCGATCAGCGGGGTATCGGCCGGGCAATATCTGGCGGGTTTGTTGAACGAAATGTTCGCCTACGGCCATCTTCACATGGTTTTGGGCCCCAACACGGTGGCGGAGATTTTTGCCGTGGCGGCCACGATGTATTTCTGGTGGGAAAACATCAAGGGCATCACGGAATCGAGCGAGAAAGCGCTCTGGATCATGCAGCTCACCACCTTGATGATCCTCGTGTTGATCGGTTGGTGCGGCTATACGCTGCTCGTGCGGGGAGCGCATCTTCCTCCCGCTCCGGTGGCGAAGAATATTGTGTTGAGCGAGCATGCTCTGGGATGGCTGTACGGGAGCCGAATCCCGCAGATGTTTTCGCTAGTCGCTGTGTTCATCGCCCTGGGGCACTCGGTGCTCGCCATGAGCGGGGCGGAGTCGCTCGCGCAGGTGTACCGCGAAATAGAGCATCCCAAGCTGCCCAACCTGAAAAAAGCGGCTCTGATCATTTTCATTTACAGCCTCGTATTCACCTCGCTCGTGTCCTTCTTCGCAGTGATGATCATTCCGGACAAGACGCGCCCGCAGTATTTCGAGAATTTGATCGGCGGACTGTCCATGAGTCTGCAAGGCCCGTTTGCGGCCCGTTTGGCCTTCCACATTTTTGTGGTTATCGTGGGCACGTTGATTCTTTCCGGTGCGGTGAACACGGCGATTGTCGGATCCAACGGCGTCCTCAACCGCGTTTCGGAGGATGGCGTGCTTTCCGACTGGTTCCGCGAGCCGCACCCGAGATTTGGGACGTCGTACCGGATTATTAATATGGTTGTCGCGCTGCAGATACTGATGATCCTTGTCAGCCGCGGCGATGTCACACTGCTTGCGAACCTGTACGCGTTTGGCGTGATCTGGAGCTTCGTGTTGAACGGCATAGCCGTGCTCGTGCTGCGCTACAAGCAGCCGGAGGGACGCGAATTTCGCGTTCCGCTCAATCTCACGATTTTCGGCAAGGAACTTCCACTGGGCGTCGCGCTGATCACGCTGGTGCTCTTCTGCATCGCCGCCGTCAATCTTTTCACGAAGCCGGCCGCAACAATGGCGGGCGTGGCGTTTTCCGGGCTTCTTTTCGCCGGATTCCAGATTTCTGAAAAGCGGGTGCAGCGCAAGCGCGGCGAGCAGATGCATCTGGGGCTGGACAAGTTCAATCTCACCCAGGCTGCCGATTTGACGCAATCCAACGTGGGCGTGCAGCCGGGCAACATCCTTGTTCCCGTAAGCACGCACTACGCGCTCTATCCCCTGGAAGCGGCCTTACGGCGAGCGAAACGCGGCACGGCTGAGATTGTAGTGCTGCACGTGCGAATGCTGCGCCGCGCCGCTCTTGGTGAATACGACCTGGAGGCGGACCAGCTTTTCAGCGCGATTGAGCAGTTATTGTTTACGAAAGTGCTGGCTGCTGCGGAGAAGGAGGGCAAGCCCGTCCGGCTTGCGGTGGTCGCCGCGAACGACCTTTGGGAAGGCATTCTGCGCACGGCGGAAAATCTGCAATCGGGCACGATCGTCGCGGGTAGCTCCTCAAAAATGGCGATCACCGAGCAAGCCCGCGAAATCGGCACGGCGTGGGAGCGAATTCCTGAGCCACGCCCGCGAGTGACCCTCGATGTGCTTACCCCAACAGGCCACGAGGAGATTTTCTATCTTGGCCCGCACGCCCCGCGCCTGACACCAAAAGAAATCGATCTTCTTCACAACGTGTGGCTTGAGTTGAGTGACAGGCTCCCATCCGAGGAGCTTCATCATCACGATGTCGTTCATTTTGCCCTCGAAGTGGTCATGCGTGCCATGGCTTCAGGACAGACCGAGGAAATCGTGGGGCAACTCCGAGAGCATTTGCATGAGATTCGCGGTCGTCGACAGCATGCTCAACACCCGGGTACTTTGCGCGAACCGGACGGGCCCATCCCAAGTTCCATTGAAATGCCAAAACGTTCACCAGCTTAGCACCGGGCGTTTATGTCCTAGTGATGCTGGATGACGTGCGTCCGGCCAGGAAGCGGTTCGGTCGTTATCGTTGCTAATGGGCTCAAACTCCTGATAAACGCCATATCTGGATGCGACTTTGCTCTCGGAAAACACTGTCAGATCGCGTTAAGCGACACCGCGTCCATGGAGTTGGCCTCGGTTCGTCACCAGAAAAACTTTTTGACAGTTATATGGAACCTGCCAGGGAGAACCACAGGGGCAAGACCCGGATGCAGCTGGACAACTACGATTCGCGGGTCAGGTAGAACTGGATGGCTGGGGTGATTAGCAGCGACAGAACCATAGAGATCAGGATTCCGCCGATTACGGCGATGGCCAGGGGTTGCAGCATCTGCGCGCCGGCTCCCCACGCAAGCGATAGCGGCAGCATGCCGGCCACCGCAGCCATGGCGGTCATGACGATTGGACGCAGGCGGCGACGCCCAGCTTGAATCAGCGCTTCTTCGGCGGAATAGCCAACCGAGCGGAATTTCTGGTTGGCGTCGAGCAGGAGGATCCCGTTCTTGGCGACGATGCCGATCACCATGATCAGCCCCATGAACGACGACACGTTGAACGTGGTGCGTGTGATCAAAAGCGCCAGAACGACCCCCGAGGTCGAAAGCACGGCCGACGAAAGGATAGCCACCGGCGCGGAGAACGACCTGAACTCGAACAGCAGCACGAGAAAGACAAGAACGAGCGCCAGTAAAAGCACGACGACTAGATCGTGGAACGATTTCTGCTGTTCCTCGTAGGTGCCTCCGTATTCCACGTGAATCGACGAGGGAAGGCTCAACTTTTTTACGGTTTTCTGAACCGCGGCGACGCCTGTGCCCAGATCCAGGCCTTCCAGGCGGGCGGTCACTTCAACATCGCGCTGCAAATTCTCGCGCAGAATCTCGGTCTGTCCCGGCAGTTCGGAGACGGTTGCAACCGAGCCGAGGGTCGCTGTGCCGCCGATCGGGCTCACCAGCAGGGTGTTGCTCATCGCTTCTAGCGAGGAACGATTCGATTCCGGGAAGCGCACGCGCAGCGTATAGGGACGGTCATTGACGATGACGGGATTCGCGGCGGGTTCGCCATCGACGATGGCGGAAGCGGCGATAGCGAGCTGATCCGCTGAAAAGCCCGCCTTGGCGGCCGTCTGCGGATTCACGTTGAACACAACGGCGGGGCCGCTGGTGGTATTCTCGATTCCGTCCGCTATATCGACCACCGGCTGCTTACCCTTGACGTCGATCTTGCCCAGCGCATCGGCAACGCGAGGCGCCCATGCTGCGAGCAAACCGGCATCCGGAGAGAAAAGTTTCACGACCACCGGCTGCGGCGCGCCGGTGAGATCGCCGATCATGTCCTGCAGCACCTGCGTGAAGTCGACATCGAGGGCGGGCTCTTGCGTTTTTACCTTGGCGCGGATTTCAGCGATGATTTCGTCGACCCCGCGGCTTCTTTTGTCCTTCAGCTTCACGGCAATGTCGCCAGTATTGGGTTCAGTGACGGCGGCGAGCCCCAGTTGCAGACCGGTGCGACGCGACGTGCTTTCCACTTCGGGGGTTTCGCGCACGATGGACTCGACATGCGATATCACACGATTGGTTTCCTGGAGCGAACTCCCGGGGGGCATCACGTAGTCGAGAATGAAGCCGCCCTCGTCCATAGCGGGGAGTAGGTCGCTGCCGAGATGCTTATACCCGGCGTAGGAAACCACGATCAGAATCGCGCAGAACAAAGCGAGCCACGCGGGGTGCTCGAGCGCGAGGCGAACCCAGCGTTCGTAGAATTTCAGAACGCGCTCGAAAATTCCTCCCCGAAGCGACGCTTCTTCGGCCGCCATCATCCGGCAAATTTCTTCCTGCTCGGCGGAGTGTTCTGATTCGAGCGGTGGAGCGACCACCGGCTCCGCGGAACCTGGGCGCAAATTCCCTTCCGCATTTTCATCACTCGTACCGACGGCTTCAAGCGCGCGGTTGCGGCGGATCAGGCGCGAGCCCAGGTTTGTCGTCCAGCTCAGCGCGAGCACGAGCGACGTGAGCAGCGAAACGCTCATGGCCACGGCGAGGGCGCGGAAGAAGGTGCCTGTGACCCCCGTGATCGAAATCAGCGGCAGGAAGACGACAATTGGGGTCAGAGTCGAGCCGATCAGCGGAACAGTGAGCTCTTTGAGCGCCTTGCTCGTGGCTTCGAACGGGCCTTCGCCGCCGTCGCGATGGAGGACGATATTCTCGACGACTACGATCGCATCGTCGATCACAAGCCCCCCGGCCGCGGCGAGGCCGCCGAGCGTCATCATGTTGAAGCTTTGCCCCATGACCTTCAGCGCGACGAACGTGATGCAGATGGTGAGCGGCACCACGACGCCGGCCAGGATGGCGGTGCCCAGGTCGCGCAGGAACAGCCAGATGATAAATCCGGTGAGAAAAATGCCGATGATGATCGCGTCCCGCACGCTGCCAATCGATTCGCGAACGATGTTCGACTGATCGTAAAAGACGCTGAGTTCCACGCCGGCGGGAAGAACGGAGCGGAGGTTCTCGGTCTCCAGGTGGACTTCATTGGCTACTTCGACGGTGTTGCTATCCGGCTGGCGATTGATACTGAGCAAGACCGCCGGCTTGCCGTTCGCGGTGACCACTGTGTAATTCGGGGCCGTGGAAGGTCCCACGGAGGCTATGTCGCGAACCTGCACCGGAATGTTGTTGGCGTCTTTGACGACAATGTCGCCGATCTGCTCGGGCGTCTGCACCTGCGCATTGATCAGGCCGAGAAAGAGCTGATGATTGCGGCTGAGCAGGCCGGGCGAATCGATCAGGTTGGTTTTGTTCACCGCATCCAGAATGTCCTGCAAGGTCACCTTAGCGCGCAACATGCGGGCCGCATCGGGCGTGATCTGAAATTCAGGCGTCTGGCCGCCCTGAACGAGCACGCTCGCGACACCATTCAGCCGGTTTAGCCGCGGCTTCAGATCGTAGGTGGCCAGCTCCCAGAGTTGAGTCTGCGGCACATTGTCGGAGGTGAGGCTGTAGCCCAGGATCGGAAAGCTCGCGAAATCGAGACGGTTGGTCTGAATCTGAGCTGTGGACGGCAGCGTGCTCTGGATGCGTGAAACGGCGGCATTCACCTGCAGCAGCGTCTGCGCCATGTCGACGTTCCAGTTGAAGAATAAATCCACTTCCGCGGAACCCCGACTGGTCGTCGATCGGACGTCTTCGAGGCCGGGAACGCTGTTGACCGCTCCTTCAATCGGCCGCGTAATCGTGACTTCCATCTGATCGATGGGCATCACGCCGTTGTCCACGCCGATAATGATCCGCGGAAAATTGGTGGACGGGAAAACGGCGATCGGGATCGAGAGCGCCTCGTAGACTCCCACGAGAGCCAATATGATCACGAGAAAGATGATCGATTTGGAGTGGCGGGCGAACCAGTATCGCGAGGAATCCTCGGCAGGCAAACTCTTGCGAGGAGGCACGAGGACGGAAGGGGCCTGGGTGTCGGCGGACATCTATTGGCCTCCGGCCTCACCGCCTTCGGCCGTGCCAGGCGCCTGCACCTGAATTTTCGTTTTCTGCAAAACGTCCGGATCCTCCTTGTCCAACTCGAATGCGCCCACGGTTACGACACGTTCCCCGGCTTTCAAGCCTTGCGTTATCTGGACATCGTTTCCGTTGCGGATGCCGGTCTCCACTTTCTGTTTGTGGGGAACGTTGCTGGAATCGAGAACGATCACGGAACCAGCGCCGTCCGGCGATGTGAGCAGGGCCTGCGCGGGAATCACGATCGCGTGGGCCACTTTTTCGGCAACCATCGAGACTTTCACGCTGGCCCCGGGCTTCAATTGCATTCCAGGATTGCGCGCCTGCACCCATACTTCGACGGTGGTGCTGTTAGGATCCAAGGCGGGGCTGACGAGACTGACGCTCCCTGGAACGGGAGTTCCACCGGGTAACGACAGCGACGCCGCGTCTCCCACTTTCAATGCCGCTGCTTCCTGCTGCGATACGTGGGCGCGAGCCACCACCTGCGACAAATCCATCACCGTGAGAATGGGAGACCCGATAGGAGCTGTCTCGCCGACGTAGAACGGGCGATCCGTGACCACGCCATTAATGGGACTGACGATTTTGGTGTAACTCAGCTGGGCTTCGGCGCCCGAGGCCTTTGCCTTGGCGGACATCAGCTGGCCCTCGGCGGCCCTCAGGTCGTACTGCTTCTGAGCGACTTGATATTGGTTCTGGGCCTGCGTCAGGGCGATGCGCGTGTCTTCCACATCCTTCGCCGAAGCAGCCCCTTGTTTGAGAAGTGATTCGCGATTGTCGTAAAGCCTTTGCTGCGCGTCCAATTGCTGCTTGGCGAGCGTGAGATCCTGCTGCGCCTTCTGAAGGGCGGTCTGATACGATGCTTCCGCCTGCTGGTAGGCTCCCTGGTTGTCCGCCACGGCGCTGGCGATATCGCGGTTCTCGAGTTCGGCAAGGAGTTGTCCCGCATGTACCGGGCTGCCGCGGTCCACATAGAACTTCTGGATAGGAGCGTTGATTTTGGGCACCAGAGCAGCCTGATCCTTCGGATAGAGGATCGCGTCCGCAATGACTTCGCGCTGGATCGCCTTATTTTCCGCAGGGGCAGCCTGCACAGTGACGGAAAGAGCCTCGTCCGCGGCTTCTTTCGTTGCGCAGCCGGAGACGCCGCCCGTCACGAGCGAAACAATTCCCAGAAGCCACACGCCGCACCGCGCATTCCATCGGGTGGCATGAAACGCGGCACCACCAGAGAAGCGTACAGACTTCGTGCATTTCACTCTTGTTCTCGTCGCTGCTCGCATGTTTCAGAAATTACCGGTCAATGTCTGGAGATTCGCCAGATCCACGCGATACCGCACTTGTGAGTCGTCGTAAGCATTCCGCGCCGTGGTCAAGGTGTTCTGCGCATCCACGACCTCAAGCGCTGTCGATTCTCCCGCCTGGTAGCGCAGGTTCGTCAGCCGCAGGCTTTCGGCGGCAAGATCGGCCGTGCGCCGGGAAGATTCGACTGCGGAGCGGGCCACCGTCGCCTCGTTGTAAAAGGAGTACAAGTTGCCGAGCATCACTCGCTGCGCCTGACTCAGGGTGCTGCGGGCCTCTTCCTGCCTGATCTCGGTCTGGTGGAGTTTACTCCGCAACGATCCCCAATCCCAAACCGGAAAGCTCATGCTCGCGGTGAGAAAATAGCCCAGCGTCGGGACGCGGCCTGCGTCGGGATGGGCGGCCCACACGGACTTGAGGGCGAAAGAATTCGCCTCAATCCCGTAATCGGTATCAATCAAGAACGAAGGAAGGAAGGCCGCTTTTGCAGCCGTGACTTCCAGGTTCGACTGACGGACCGTTTCGCTCGCAACGCGAAGGTCGGGATTCTGCCTGCCTGCCATGGATTGAGCTTCGGTGAATCCCGGCAGTGGTTGGGCGGAATCGAGATCGTCCACTACGCTGAAATTCTCATTGAGCGCCGGGAAAATCAACACGGCGAGATCGAGACGTGCGTTTTCCACCGCCAGCTGGGATTCGTCGAAAGCCTGCTCCTGTTGGCGATACTGAATCTCCGCCTTCACCACGTCGCTGTGGGCGGCCTGCCCGGCGCGTTCCTGATCCTGAGCGATGTTAAAGAAGCGCTTCGATTGATCGAGGGCCTGCTCGGTAGTCGCATACCGTCGCTGGGCGACGACGAG
>JBEKTG010000082.1:0-10245 GCA_049516275.1 Candidatus Acidiferrales bacterium | reverse complement strand
TTGGCCAGGTCATCCGCCTTCGACTTGGCCACATCCAGCGATTTTTCCGCCTGGTAGTCGGCAACCACCCGGTCATGCACCTCGGCGAGCGCCGCCTGGTGGGCCGGCGCGATATCTTTCAATGTCAGGATCGCGTACCCCGAATCCAGACGCAGCGGCTGGCTCAACTCGCCCTGGTGCAGCTCGAACAAAGTCTCGTGCAGATCGGGCGAATTTCCCAGCTTCCCCAAGGGTTCCGTGGTGGAAGCGGGTGCGGTCTCTCCCACCTCAAGATTGAACTTCTTGGCCAGGTCATCCAGCGGCTGCCGGTCGGACTGGCGCACCGCGCTAGCCATCTGGTTGGAAATATCCGTGGCCTCAGCGTTTACTTTGTCATCCAGCACCATGGGCAGGATCGAGTCGCGCACTTCCTCAAAGCTCTTGGTATGCGCCGTTTCGCGGTCGAGCACCTTGATGATGTGGAAGCCGTACTCGGTCTTCACCAGGTCCGATACCGCTCCCTTGGGCTCGCTGAACGCCACCTGCTGAAAAGCCGGAACGGTCTGGCCTTCGACGATCCAGCCCAGGTCGCCGCCCTTGGGCTTGGACGCGTCGTCCTCCGAATATTTCTTGGCAAGATCTTCGAAATTGCCGCCTTTTTTCGCCTGCTTCAGGGCGTCCTCGGCCTTCTGGCGGATTTCGGCGACCTCGGCGTCGGTCTTCCCGACGGTCTTGAAGAGAATGTGCTCCACGTGGGCGCGATTCTGCACCTTGTAGGCGTCGATGTTCTGGTTGTAGTAATTGCGGAGCAGGTCGTCGCCTACCTGCGTGCTGGCCCGGAGTTTTGCCAGATCGAGCAGGGCGTAGCGGGCGGAGCGCTTCTCGGGAATCTGGTATTTCCCGGCATTTTTCGCGAAATAGGCGGCCAGCTCTGCATCCGACGGGTGGATCGTGGACGCCAGATCGGTGGGTTTGATCAGGGCGTATTGAATCTTCACCTTTTCGTTCCGCCGCTGGAATTCCTTCAGCACATCGTCGGTGCCCACCGAAATGCCCGCGGTGATGATCGAGCGGAATTTTTGCGTCAGCATTTCGTCGTGCAGGGCCTTTTCAAACTGATCTACCGACATTCCCGTCCCGGCCTGCACGGCGTTCGCGTACGCGTCTTTTTGCCACACGCCTCCGGCCCAGGCGTTGGGCAGAATCTCCTTGATGCGCGCCGACTCTTCTTCCGGCGTAACGCTGATGCCCAGGCGGGTGGCTTCGACGGTGAGCGCGTCCTGGAAGACCATCTGGTCGAGCAACTGTTTTGCGTACAGGCCCTTCAGCATCGCGGGCACCGACTGGTTCTGGGTCATCTGGTTCAGCTGGCGCTCCACGTCGACGAGGCTGATGTCCTGCCCCGCCACCGACGCAATCGTGTCCGGGTTGGACGTGCCCACCGCGCCGCCCACCAGCCCCGGAACCAGCGTCACCACCATGCTGACGCAGATCACCACCAGAATCACCGTCATAGTGATCTTGATCCAGCGATTCCGATCAAGATCGCGCTGCTGAATGCTCTTCAACATGTCTGTAGTTAACCTTCCCGCCCAGAGAATTGAACGATTATAGAAGAGTTTCGCCGCGGGTCCAAACCCGTTTGTGCCAAGGAAGCCGCCGCTGTTCCATCCATGGGTGGCCCGGGGCCGCCAATCTCCCGATTGGCGGGGTTTCCCTCTCGGGTGTCATCACGAACGCAGTAAGGGATCTGCACCGGTCTTTTCCACCGTCAAGGCGTGCATTCGCGAGGTGAACGAAACTGAAGCCGGCACCCCCGGGGGATCTAATTGCGCTGCGGGGATTCGGCTAACATTTTTTTGATTTCGCCGGCTTGCGCGAAATTGGGATTGACCGCCAGGGCGCTTTCAAACTGCTTCTTCGCAAGCGAATAGTTAGACTGCTTTTCGTAGGCCATTCCAAGGTGGTAGTAGTAGCTGGCATTCTTGGGGTCGCCTTTTACGGCTTGCTGGAGCAGGTCGATTGCGGCGCTGTAGACGCCCTGGTTGTAATAGGCCCAGCCGAGGGTGTCGGCGGAATTGGGCACGTCGGGCAATCCTCTGCGCGCCGTTTGCGCGAGAGTCAGGGCCACATTCGGGTTTCCGCCGTGGTTGAGCATCAGGTACGCGAGGTTGTTGGCGGCGACGGCGTAATTGGGTTGAACCTGAAGCGCTTTCTGGTAGGAATCCTCCGCCTGCTGCCAGTTGCCCTGGCTCTCCTGCACTCCACCGAGAGCCACATAGAGGCGTATATCCCTGGGGTCGGCATCGATCGCGTGCTTGTAGCTGTCGATCGCCTGCTGTGTTTCGCCGTGTGACATCTCAACTTGTCCGAGGACCAAAGCGGCCCCAGAGTTCTTCTTGTCGAGGTCAACCGCCTTCTTCAGCGCCGCCTCGGCCTTTACGGCATCCTGATTGCGGAGTTCTACTTGTCCCAGCAGGAAATAATCGGCGCTGCTGTTAGGGGTCCTGGCGAGCTGCCCTTGGACCTCCTGCAATGCTTTCTGCTGATCATGATGCTGCAGGTCGATATTCACCATGCCGGTGAGGGCTGCGGCGTCGGACGGACTGTCGGCGAGGGCCTGCGCGTAGAGCTTTCGAGCTTCGTCCATCCGGTTCTGCCTCATCCGCAAGTCCGCCATCATCAGGTATCCCGCAGGACTGTTGGGCGCAAGATCGATGGCTTTCTTTATATCCACTTCCGCTGGCGCCGTGTTTCCTTCGGCGTATAGGGCGCGCGCCTGAAAGAGATATCCCTCCGGCGAATTGGGCTCGATTTTGATGAGGGACTGGCTCGCGTCGGACAGTAACGACATATTTCTGTTTTGCTGGGCTAGAACAGCCAGGGCCCTTTGCGGTTCCACGGTACGGGGTTGCAGGCGTCCTGCGGCTCGCCACTCCGTTTCCGCCTGCGCCACATTCGCAAGACCGGCATAGGCGATGCCCAGTTGGTAATGCGCCATGGCGGAGTCCGGAGCATCCTTTACGGCGGCGGCAAGAAGATTGACGGCGTCCTGGAATTTGTTTTGCCGGTTCAGGATCTGCCCGCGCAATATTTGGGCATCGGTGTTTTTGGGAGACGCCGTCAGGGTGGCGTCATTGACCTTGCCCGCTTCGTCGATTTTTCCCTGCAGAATCAGCACCTGCGTGTAAGCGTTTGCAAGAAGCAGATCCTTGGGATGCTGCTTGTACAGGTCGCCGTATTCGTTGACCGCTTTATTCGTTTCTCCGTGCGTTTCGTAGAAATTGGCTAGCAGACGGTAGGCCTCGGGATCGTCCTTCAGATCTGTCTTCGCCTGACTCAGAGTTTGCTCGGCTTTGTCATTCTGGCCCTGGCTGGCATAAAAATACGCCAGGTTCGCGCGAAGGTTGGCGTTCTGGGGCTGCTGCGTGATGGCGTCTCGAAAGAGTTTCTCGGCCTCCGGGAATTTCTTTTGGTTGGCGTAGAGCGCCCCCAGGGAAAGGTCGGCCTGAACTGACTTGGGGTCTAAAGACAATGCCTTTTGATAGCTCTGCTCGGCAGCCGCGACGTCCTTGTTTCTTTCCTGAAGGAGCGCCAGATTCACGTACGCGTTGGCCCCCGACGGATTCATGGCGACGGCTTGTTGAGCTTCGGCAATCGCCTTGGTCAGGTCGGTAGATGCGTCGGCGTCGGAGAGGAGAATCTGCGCTTGTGAATTTTTCGGATCGCTTTTGAGAATCGTCTGGGCCTGGGCGCGGGCGTCGGCATACCTGCCTCCGCCGGCCAGCAGAGTCGCGAGATCCAAACGAGCCTTCACGTTGCCAGGGTCAAACTCCACCGCGCGCGATAGCTCTTGGTAGGCATAGTTCCATTGCTTCATGTTGAGGAAGCACTGGGCCAGCTGAAAGTGCGCCTGGGCGTAACGCGGGTCGATCTTGATCGCGTTGGCGTATTCAATGGCAGCTTCGCGATATTTCCCCTTCTGAAAATAGGCGTCGCCCTTGGCCACGTCTTTTTTCTTGAGCACCTGGGGATCGCGGCTGCAGCCCGCCAGCGTCGCCAGCGCCACGAAGCAAAATGCAATAGAGCGAATTCTCACCGATCTCACCTCAGTATTCCGTCCGGGCGTTTTCGCCCGCAAACGGCCCTGCACATCCTGTCCAATCCTGCCCTGGGAGGGTCCAGTATAAGTCGCCCGTCATCCGGCAAGCAGATTTTTCGATAGCCGGGCTACGACTTTGCTACGTATGGACCATCGCCGATAGAGGGCCGTGTCGGAGGCTGCATTCGGGGCCGGCGACGTTGCTTCGTCCTGAGCGTACAATACACGTAGTAATACCTATCTCGCTACTCCGTACTGCTTCGTTTGAAGGATCTTGATGCCCGCACATCGAAATATTTCCAGGGGGACAAAAGGAAAGGGTTTTGCCCTTTCGTGGAAGGCTGAAGGGACAAATTATGTCTATCCGGCGAGCCCGAGAGCACCCCGGCCTTTTCCTATGCTTATGAAAATAAAGAGCTTCCTTATTGTGAACACGCAGATTGGGTAAAAGTTGCCCCTGGCATCTCCCTTGCACATACCACCGTCGATATGGTGTTCCCGGGCCCTAGGCTGTCCAGGCGAGGCAAATAATGGGTTCCGAAAGCTTAACTTGTCTTAAGCGCGACTTCGTGGGTGGGATCTGCCCGGCGCTACTCACTCTGGAAAGTGTGATCGCGGAGATCGCGCCGACCAGCATTCCGGTGCTGCTGGTGGGCGAGAGCGGGACGGGCAAGGAGATGTTTGCGCGGCTGATTCACGCGCTCTCTCCGCGTTCGTCAGAGCCGCTGGTGAGACTTTCCTGCGCTGCGGTAAACGAGGAAACGCTTTCGTCGGAATTGGGGCTTCATGCAAACCGCTATCGGGACGGGGCCCGCCTTGCGGCGGGGACCGTGCTGTTGGATGAGATCAGCGAACTGGATGCGTCTTCCCAGCGGATCCTTCTCCATGGATTGCCGGACGGAGATACGCGGCCGCGAGCGGGAGTTCTGACGGCCCGGATCGTTTCCACCACCAGCAGGAAACTCGACGAAGAGATGCAGGCCGGGCGGTTTCGCAACGAGCTATACTATCGTATTAACGGAGTGTGCCTTCGTTTGCCTCCCTTAAGGGAGCGGAAGGAAGACATACCGATGCTGAGCGAGTTCTTCATGACCAAGCACGCCGCCGAGTTAGGGCGTCCGCGTTTTTCGCTCAGCCAACGAACGCTGGGGCTGCTCATGGACCACTCCTGGCCGGGAAACATTCGCGAGCTGGAGAACATCATCAAGAATATCGTCGCCCTCGGCGACGAGCATCTCGCCGTTTCGGGACTGGGGCCGGCGTCGGTCCGCGCTTCCCGGACTTCGCGAGCAGACGTTCACATCCGTCCGCTCAAGGTGGCCGCGCGCGCGGCTTCTCGCGAGGCGGAGAGAGACTTGATTCTCAAGGCGCTGGAGCGGACGCATTGGAACCGGAAGCGGGCCGCGCAGGAACTGCAGATCAGCTACAAATCGCTGCTTTATAAACTCAAACAGATCAAATCCTCGGAAGCTGAGGCGAGTTAGACAGGCAGGTGGAGAACAAGATGCGAAGAGTCGAATTTTGGATCGGTCTTGCGTTACTGGCAGTAAGTTCGGCGGCCGCGGCGGGGCAGCAGGCCGGCAAGGCGCCCGCTACCGGGGGCACAGGGGCCGCGAGCGCCGCCGCGAAATCGGCGGATCCGAATTACGTGATTGGCCCGCAGGACGTGCTGGATATCAGCGTCTGGAAAGAAGAGCAGCTGACCAAGACGGTCCCGGTTCGTCCCGACGGCAAGATCTCCATGCCGCTGCTGAACGACGTGCAGGCCGCAGGGCTGACGCCCACGCAGCTTGCCGGACAGATCACCGAAAGCCTCAAGAAATTCGTCACCGATCCGCAGGTGACTATCATCGTGCGCGAGATCAACAGCCAGCGCATTTATATGCTCGGGGAAGTGGTGCGCGCGGGCGCCTATCCGTTGCTGCCAAACATGACGGTTCTGCAGGCATTGTCGAGCGGCGGAGGGTTCACGCAGTTCGCCAACGTCAAGAAGATCTACGTGCTGCGCGTGGAGAACGGGAAGCAGCAGAAATTCCCATTCAACTATAAGCACGCGCTGGAATCGCCGGACGAGAACATTATGCTCAAGGCCGGCGACACGATCGTGGTGCCGTAGGGGACGATGGTGCATAGAACCCGCTATATTCTCGCGACCTTTTTTCTTGTAGCCCTGCCGGGCGTGCGCGCGCAGCAGCAACCCGCACAACAGCCGTCCCAACAGCAGCCTGCGCAGACGCAGGATCAATCCGCGGCACCGATCCCGGCTTATCACTCTCCGCTGGCGTCGCAGGCGGACAATGGCGAGAACCCTGCTCCCACCGATTCGGGAGATGTGGTGCCGAATGACCGCGCGCTCTCCGGAGCGCAAAATCTTTCTCTGGGATCTCCCGAGACTTCGCGCAGCTACTGGCAGCCGCACGCGGACGTGATCGCGACGGCCAATACGAACGCTTTTGGCGGCACCTCGGGCTGGACCACGTATTCCTCCCTTCTCGGAGGAGTGGACATCCACAAAATTGAGGGACGCTCCGATACGACCCTTGGCGTGGTGGGTGGCGCAATTCTTTCGAACGATGGCGGGACCAGCAATTACGCCCTTTCAGAAGTGACCTTTGCCGAGAGACTGACGGTACGCCGATTTAAGTTTTCGTTTTTAGACAACATGGATTATCTCCCGCAGGCGGGACTTGGCTACGGGGGCGGATTTGGGTTGGGACTCCCCGGGGGAGGCTCGCTCGGGTTGCAGCCTGGCTTGACGCCGACCGACGGCATTCTGACCACGCAGTCGGGGCGCATCGATAATTCGTTTTTGGCCGAATCGGACGTAAGCCTCACGCGGCGATCATCGCTAACATTGCTGGGCGGCTACTCCCTTCTGGATTACCTGGGCAATTCGGTCAGCCAGCTGAACTTTCATACGATTACGGGACAAGCCGGGTACAACCGGAAGCTCAGCGCCAAGGATAACGTGGCGGTCTTCTATCGTTTCACCGCGATTCGCTACAACAGTGTGAACCAGTCCATAAACGACAACGTCGTGAACGTGTCCTACGGCCGGAGTGTCACCGGTCGTCTGGCCTTCCAGCTGGCTGCGGGACCGGACTATACGACCTTCTCGATTCCGGTTTTGACGAGCAGTACGGGAACGGCGACCTCGAGTTCGCAGTTGAACTGGTCGGCGAGCGGTTCTTTAACCTATCAACTGAGGCGAGCGTCGATCGCGGGGTCTTATTTTCACGGGGTGGGGGCTGGATCGGGAGTGCTGGCGGGTTCCGTGACCGACACGTTGACGGCAAACTTCTCCAGGCAGCTGACGCGGACTCTGTCGGGAGGCATCAGCGGAGGATACGCGCGCAACCGGGCGCTGGCGATCCCCGGCTATGGGATCTTCAACGAGTCTTATGACTACACTTTCGCGGGCGCGAATGTGAGCCACCCATTTGGACGCAGGCTCAGTATGTATTTGTCGTATCAAGCGCAATATCAGTTTGCGAATGTCTCCTTTTGCGCCGGCGTGACCTGCGGTACGAGCGTGTTGGCACATATTATTTCCGTGGGCCTGCACTGGCAGGGACGGCCCATGCTGTTTTAGGTAAGAATTAAACCGGATTTAATCAGGGCGGAGAAGAAGATGACTCAGCGTGAACTGGCCCCAAGCGACTATCTGGCGATGCTGCGGCGGCATTGGGTGTTGATCCTGATACTGGCGGTGATTGGCCCCCCGATCGGGTATGGAATCTCGAGGACCCTGCCAAACCGCTACAAGTCAACGACGCTCGTGCTGGTGGAGCAGCCTTCGGTTCCCACCGATTTCGTGAAGCCCGTGGATACCACCGACATCAACGAGCGTCTGGCCAGCATGCAGCAGGAGATTCTGAGCCGCACACGGCTCGAACCGCTGATTCATCAATACGGGCTGTTTCAGTCCGATATCAATAAAGTACCGATAGACGATCTTGTGGCGCGCCTGCAGAAAGCCATCGAAGTGACGCCGGTGCTGCCCATGGCCGAGACCCGCGCCAGCAATCTGCCGGGCTTCTTTGTGAACGTGACGCTCGACGACGGCCGAACGGCACAGGAGATCTGCACGACGGTCACCTCCATGTTCATCGCGGAAAATCTGCGACGCCGGCAGACGCAGTCGGAAGATACCACTCAATTTCTGTCGCAGCAGCTCACCGAGGCCAAGGCCAATCTCGACGCGCAGGACGCCAAGCTCGCCGCGTTCAAGAGCCATTACATGGGGGCCCTGCCGGACGAAGAGCAAACCAATTTGAATCTTCTCAATGGGCTGACCTCGCAGCTCGATGCCGCCAGCCAGGCGCTGGCGCGCGCGCAGCAGGATAAGACGTTCGTGCAAACGATGCTGTCGCAGCAGCAATCGTCGTGGGAGGCTTCCAAGACCGGCCAAAGTCCCGAAACAATGGACCAGCAGCTCTCGGCCCTGCAGACCCAGCTTGCCAGCCTCAAGGCGCGCTACACGGACGATTACCCGGACGTGATCAAGGCCAAGGCCGATATCGACGCTCTGCAGAAGAAAATTGCGGAGAACGATACGCAGAAAGCCGCCACCGATCCCGATAAGACGCCGAAACCCACAGTGGAGCCGGCGCAGATCACCCAGTTGCGGGCCCAGATTCACACCTACGACCAGGTGATCGCGGAAAAGGCCAAGGACCAGGAACAGATCAAGCAGCAAATCAAGATGTATGAGGCGCGGGTGCAATCGAGTCCCGCCGTCGAGCAACAGTACAAGGAATTGACCCGGGGCTATCAAACCGCGCTGGAGTCCTACAACGAACTCCAGAAAAAGCACGACGCTTCCGCCATGTCGGAAGCGCTCGAGCACAAGCAGGAAGGCCAGCAATTCAGCGTTCTCGATCCGGCGAACCTCCCGGAACAACCCTCTTTTCCGAATCGACCGCTTTTCGCCCTGGGCGGGCTGGGGGGAGGGCTGGCGCTGGGCATCGCTCTTACGCTGGTCATCGAATTGCAAAACTCTTCGATGCGAAGCGAGCGCGATGTGGAGTTCGCGCTGCATCTGCCGGTGCTGGCGATTGTGCCGGCGATCGAACCGGTTTCGAGCAAGAAGTCGAAGCACCCGGCGACGCAACTGCCGGTGGATTCCACCGTGACCCACGGGGCGAGGGCCTGAAAACCACATGTACCAGAAATTCTTCGGGCTGCGGGAAAGCCCATTCAACGTCAACCCCGATCCGCGCTATTTGTACCTGACGCGGCAGATCCAGGAGTCTCTGGCGGGATTGACCTACGGCATCCAGAACCGCAAGGGATTTATTCTGCTCACCGGCGAGGTGGGGACCGGCAAGACCACCCTGCTGAACCGGCTGCTCGACTGGCTGCACGGACAGCGCGTGGCCACCGCCTACATTTTCAATTCACGCCTCGACGTGAACCAGCTGTTCGATTTCATCATGGCGGAATTTGAAATTCCCTGTGAGTCCCGCGAAAAGAGCCAGGTGTTGATGCGGCTCAATCAATGGCTGCTGGAGCGCTATCGCGCCGGAGAGACCGCAGTTTTGATCGTGGACGAAGCGCAAAACCTTACGGCGGAGGTGCTCGAGGAAATCCGGCTACTGACGAATCTGGAGACCTCCACCGAGAAACTGCTGCAGATCGTCCTTACCGGGCAGCCGGAGCTTGAAGAGAAGCTGAGGCTTCCCCAATTGCGCCAGCTTCGCCAGCGGATCACGCTGCGCTGCCGCACGGCGGCCCTTTCGCTGGAAGAGACTTTCGGCTATATCGCCGAGCGGCTGCGAATCGCGGGCGCCAACGGCGAACCGATTTTCTCGAAGGAATCCATCCAGGCCGTTCACCGCTATTCCCACGGAATACCGCGCGTGGTGAATTTGCTCTGCGAACACGCGCTGATCAACGCGTACGTAGACAGTGTGCGGCCCGTGCCCTCCCAGCTGGTGGAGGAAGTGGCGCGCGAATTTCAGCTCGACGAAGTCGCCCCGATCGTTGGCGGGGGCCTCACGGGCGCCCAGCAGTCTGCAAAGACGCAGGCTTTGCTCGAAAGCCTCGATGAACTCGTCAGCCGGCTGCGCCAAACCACTTCCGTTCCGTTTTCCGAGAGGAAATCATGAGCCGTATCCACGAAGCACTTAAGAAAGCCGAGCAGGATCGGGCCATGGCCCCAG